>NZ_JAXDEO010000008.1:0-136203 GCF_035064975.1 Pseudomonas sp. YuFO20 | reverse complement strand
TTCAGCGCCGCACTATGTCCTGCCTCATCGGCGAGAGGAGCGTATTTATCCCCGAGCCATCCGGCTCAAATCGCCGAAGTATCCGATCAGAAATAAAAATGCCAGTCAGCTTAACTGACTGGCATTAGGCTCAGGGCTGCGTTTTTTTTCGCCTGAAAAAAACCGGGAGCCGAAATCGAATAAACCTTTTGATACAGGTGTTCTCAGGTTTGTATTCACTTTTTTTCACAATCTCGACTTTAATCATTCCTTAACCCGTGTGTTACAGACTCTTGATCGCATTTTTCGATATTTCAAAGCGAAATTTTCCGCTTTAATTCGATAGATAAATCGATAGTCTTGGGCCAGCACTTACAGGGATCTAGGCAAATGCAGCTACGAAACTCTACTTCCCGCTACGGCTGGGTCAGCATTTTCATGCACTGGGGTGTGGCGCTGGCGGTCGTCGGATTGTTCGCGTTGGGGCTGTGGATGGTCGGGCTCGACTACTACAGCACCTGGCGCAAAGACGCGCCGGACCTGCACAAGAGCATCGGCCTGGTGTTGCTGGGCGTGATGGTGCTGCGGGTGTTGTGGCGCTTCGTCAGTCCGCCGCCACCAACCTTGTCCAGCTACAGCCGCATGACGCGCCTGGGCGCCAGGTTCGGCCATGGCTTTCTGTATCTCAGTCTGTTCGCTGTGATGATTGCCGGTTACCTGATTTCCACCGCAGAAGGTGTCGGTATCCCGGTGTTTGGTTTGTTTGAAGTGCCTGCGCTGGTGTCCGGGCTACCGGACCAGGCCGATACCGCCGGTGTGATCCACCTGTACCTGGCGTGGGTGCTGGTAATTTTTTCCGGCCTCCATGCGTTGGCAGCATTGAAGCACCACTTTATCGACCGTGATGTGACCCTCAAGCGCATGCTGGGTCGCAAAGCCTGAAGCTCAACCTCGACTCCAAAGGAAAACAAAGTATGTTGAAAAAGACTCTGGCCGCTCTGGCAATCGGTTCCGCCCTGTTGTCCGCCGGTAACGCAATGGCCGCTGACTACGTGGTCGACAAGGAAGGCCAGCACGCCTTCGTTGACTTCAAGATCAGCCACCTGGGCTACAGCTTCATCACCGGTACCTTCAAGGACATCGACGGCAAGTTCAGCTTTGACGCTGCCAAGCCTGAAGACAGCAAGATCGAATTCAACGTGAACACCGCCAGCGTGTTCACCAACAACGCAGAACGTGACAAGCACATCTCCAGCAAAGACTTCCTGAACGGCAGCAAAGCCACGTTCGTTTCCACCAGCGTCAAACCTACCGGCAAGAATGCCGCTGGCAAGGACACTGCTGACGTGGCTGGCGACCTGACTATCCTCGGTGTGACCAAGCCAATCGTGGTCAAGGCCACTTTCCTGGGTGAAGGCAAGGATCCATGGGGCGGCTACCGTGCAGGCTTCGAGGGTACTTTCAGCCTCAAGCGTTCCGATTTCGGCAAGCAGAAAGACCTGGGCCCATCGTCCGATGCAGTTGAAATGTACGTGACCTTTGAAGGTGTCAAAGCGAAATAATTTTAGCGCCTGACAAAAAACGCCCGCTGCTCTTTTGAGCACGGGCGTTTTTTATTGCCCTACGCAATCCCCCTGTAGGAGCTGGCTTGCCAGCGAAGGCGTCTTTGAACGTTGCGTCGGTCTTTCGGACGCCTTCGCCGGCAAGCCGGCTCCTACAGGTTTTGTGTTCAGGCATAAAAAATGCCCCGGACCTTTCGGCACGGGGCATTTTTTATTGCAGCGATAAATCAGCGATTGCGGGTCAGCAATGCCGGTTTTTCACCGCGAGGACGGCTTGGCAGTTGATCCAGCTGCTCAGGTGTCGGGAAGCGATCGGCCTTCGACTCCTTGTGCATGATCTTCGGCGCAGGACCGCGCGGGTTCTGCACGGCCGGTTCCGAACGCGGTTGATCGTCCCGGGCCGGGCGGCGGTTGCGCGAGTCTTCGCGACGGGCCTGGCCATCACGTGGTGCGCCGCTGCGTGGACCGCTGCGCTTGGCTGGCGGGGTGCCGGTACTGGCGCCATCGCTGTTGCGCGGACCGTTCTGGCGGCCACCTTGTGGCTTGCCGCCACGAGGAGCGCCCGAACCGGCGGCGGTGCCTTGTGCCGGTGCACCTGGACGACGACCACGGCCCTGGGCAGGTTTCTGCTGTGGCACGTAGTCGACGCGGTTTCCGAAGTTATCGATATCGTCGTCCAGGAACTCGTCCGGAGCACGATCAGCCGCGGCACGCGGCGCCTGGCTTGGCTGGCGCTGTTCGCGGGCCGGGGTGCCTTCGCGCGGCTTTTGCTGACGGGCCGGACGCTCACCGCGCTCGGCCGCCGGCTTTTCCTTGCCCTTGTCCTTGCCTTTGTCCTTGCGACCGCCACCACCGCCGCCGCCATTCGGACCATCACCGCGCGGGCCACGTGGATTGCGCGGGTTGCGCACGTCCGGACGCTCGCGTGCTTCAGGCTTCTCGGCTTCCACAGCGCTGATATCGAAGCCCATCAGGTCGCCGTCGGCGATTTTCTGCTTGGTCATGCGCTCGATGCTTTTCAGCAGTTTTTCTTCGTCCGGGGCCACCAGCGAGATCGCCTCGCCCGAACGACCGGCACGGCCGGTACGGCCGATGCGGTGCACGTAGTCTTCATCGACGTTAGGCAGTTCGAAGTTGACCACGTGTGGCAACTGGTCGATGTCCAGGCCGCGAGCCGCGATATCGGTGGCAACCAGGATGCGCACGGTACCGGCCTTGAAGTCGGCCAGGGCTTTGGTGCGCGCGTTCTGGCTCTTGTTGCCGTGGATCGCGACGGCGCTCAGGCCGTGTTTGTCCAGGTACTCGGCCAGGCGGTTGGCGCCGTGCTTGGTGCGGGTGAACACCAGGACCTGTTCCCAGGCACCGGCGGTGATCAGGTGCGCCAGCAGCGAACGCTTGTGGTTGGCCGGCAGGCGGAATACGCGCTGTTCGATGCGCTCGACCGTGGTGTTCGGCGGCGTGACTTCGATGCGTTCCGGGTTGTGCAGCAATTTGCCGGCGAGGTCGGTGATGTCCTTGGAGAAGGTCGCCGAGAACAGCAGGTTCTGGCGTTTGGCCGGCAGTCGGGCCAGGACCTTCTTCACGTCATGGACAAAACCCATGTCGAGCATGCGGTCGGCTTCGTCCAGCACGAGGATTTCCACGTGGGACAGGTCGACGCTGCCTTGGCCGGCGAGGTCGAGCAGGCGGCCAGGGCAGGCCACCAGCACGTCGACGCCACGGGACATGGCCTGGACCTGCGGGTTCATGCCGACGCCACCGAAGATGCAGGCGCTGACGAACTTCAGGTCACGGGCATAGACCTTGAAGCTTTCGTGCACTTGCGCGGCGAGTTCGCGAGTAGGGGTCAGGACCAGTACGCGCGGTTGGCGCGGGCCGTGACGCTGGGATTTGTCCGGGTGACCGTTGGGGAACAACCGCTCCAGGATCGGAAGGGCGAAACCGCCGGTTTTACCAGTACCTGTCTGTGCCGCGACCATCAGGTCGCGACCTTGCAACACGGCGGGAATGGCCCGCTGTTGCACCGGAGTAGGCTCGGTATAGCCCGCTGCCTCGATGGCGCGGACTAAAGCCTCGGAGAGACCGAGGGAAGCAAAGGACATGAGTAATCCTGTTCTAAGTTAGGGCTTGGCCCAATGGGAGTCTTGCCTGGCGCGAATGGCGTTTATGGGGAACGCAATCCCGTCCGGTCCTGCTTCGGTCACGAAGGCTCGTCTGGAGCGCTCGCGCGGGCTGAAAAGCTGCGCTGTAGCGGGGTCGAGATGCCTTGAACGGTTCCGAGCGTCCGGGCGTGAGCCTGGCGGGAAGGCCGGAGTATAACAGAGCAATCACTGCGCGCCGCTTTCCTGCTGCTCAACGGTTTTTTCCGTGTTGGCCGTGGTTCGTGCGGGGTTGACGATAATGGCCGGGGCGGCGCCATAGCGCGCGCTGAGTTCGGCGTAGGCCGGTTCGCGCTTGAAGCGTTTGAGTTCGGCGCCGAAGCGCTGCACCAGCAGGTCCATGCCGGCATTGCGGCGCACTGCCAGAAACTGGCTCTGCTGACTGATGATCGTGGGGTTTTCGGTGATCTTGCTACGGATGTTCAGTTCGTCGAGCAGGTGCTGGCCGACCCGGCGGTCGGTGATCAGCAGGTCGATCCGCCCGCGCACCAGCTTGCCGAAGTTCGCTTCATGGCTGGGGGCCGGTTCCCGGGTGAACAGGGTCGAGTCCCGAAAGTCCTGGCTGTACAGGTAGCCGGGAGAGATGCCGATGGTCAGGCCGCGCAGTTCGTCCAGAGTGCGAAACGGGTGGGGCCGGGCATTGGCGTAGAACATCACGAACTGGACTTCCGAGAGCGGTTCGCTGGGGTAGAGCAGGGTCGCATCGCGCTCTTCGCTGTGGAAAATGTCCAGTGCACCGTCCGCCTGGCCGGTTTCGAGCATCGACAGGCAGCGTTTCCAGGGCAGGAATTGCCATTCCACTTCGATGCCCAGGCGCTTGAAGACGATGGCGGTGGTTTCGTAGTCCAGCCCCAGGGCCTTGCCGTTTTCCTCGTACACGTAAGGTGCCCAGGGTTCGGTGACAATGCGCAATTTCTCGCCCCTAGCGGCAAAGCTAAGGCAAGTGATAACGAGCAGGGCGATTAACTGCGTGATCAAAGGCATGGGCTTGAGATTACGACGAGAAACGCGAAAGAGCCAGAAACTGGCAGCAGATGCTCTAACTCCGTGGATTGCCGCACAATAAAAGTGCGTGAAAGCAAAAGATCGCAGCCTTCGGCAGCGCCTACAGGGATTACACATTTCCCCTGTAGGCGCTGCCGCAGGCTGCGATCTTTTGATCTTGCCTTGATGCTTAACGCGGCAACTTCAGGTTGTTCCACACCGCCAGGCTCGCTTCAGCCTGGTTCAGCGTGTAGAAGTGCAGCCCTGGCGCGCCGCCCTGGAGCAGGCGTTCGCACATTTCGGTGATGACTTGCTCGCCGAAACGCTGAATGCTCTGGGTATCGTCGCCGTAGGCTTCCAGTTGCTTGCGGATCCAGCGCGGGATTTCCGCACCGCAGGCATCGGAGAAGCGGGCCAGCTTGCTGTAGTTGGTGATCGGCATGATCCCCGGCACGATCGGAATGTTCACACCCTTGGCCCGCACACGCTCGACAAAGTAGAAGTAGCTGTCGGCGTTGAAGAAATACTGGGTGATCGCACTGTCGGCGCCAGCGTTGGCCTTGCGCACGAAGTTGTCTATATCGTCTTCGAAGTTGCGGGCCTGTGGATGCATTTCCGGGTAGGCAGCGACTTCGATGTGGAAATGATCACCGGTTTCTTCACGAATGAATTCAACCAGGTCGTTGGCGTGGCGCATTTCGCCGCTGGCCATGCCCATGCCCGAAGGCAGGTCACCGCGCAACGCGACGATGCGCTGGATGCCGGCGGCCTTGTACTGGCTCAGCAGGCCGCGCAGGTCGGCCTTGCTGTCGCCGACGCAGGACAGGTGCGGTGCGGCCGGGACTTTGACTTCGCTTTCGAGCTGCAACACGGTGTTGAGCGTACGATCACGGGTCGAACCGCCGGCGCCGTAGGTGCAGGAGAAGAAATCGGGGTTGTACGTGGCCAGCTGGCGGGCAGTGGCGAGCAGCTTTTCATGCCCAGCGTCGGTCTTGGTAGGGAAGAACTCGAAGCTGTAGCGACGATCTTGGGACATGGTCATATCCTTGGAAACACGTAAGCCTGGAAGACGTGCACATCCCCATGTGGGAGCGGGCTTGCTCGCGAAAGCGGTGGGTCAGACAACATTTATGTCGAATGATGAACCGCCTTCGCGAGCAAGCCCGCTCCCACAAGGGAGAGCAGGCTGCAGATCCGATCAGTAGCGGTAAGCGTGCGGCTTGAACGGACCTTCGACGGTCACGCCGATGTAGTCGGCCTGGGTCTTGGTCAGTTGAGTCACGACGCCGCCGAAACCGCGGACCATTTCCAGGGCCACTTCTTCGTCGAGTTTCTTCGGCAGTACTTCAACGGTCAGGCGCTCGGCTTTCTGGGCTGGCGACAGGTCGGCGTACTTCTGGCCGAACAGGAAGATCTGCGCCAGTACCTGGTTGGCGAACGAACCGTCCATGATGCGGCTTGGGTGGCCAGTGGCGTTGCCCAGGTTAACCAGGCGGCCTTCAGCCAGCAGGATCAGGTAGTCGTCGTTCTGCGGATCGAAATCGCCAGCGCCGGTACGGTGGATCTTGTGAACCTGCGGCTTCACCTCTTCCCATGCCCAGTTCTTGCGCATGAAAGCGGTGTCGATTTCGTTGTCGAAGTGGCCGATGTTGCAGACAACAGCACGCTTCTTCAGGGCTTTGAGCATGTTCGCGTCGCAAACATTGACGTTACCGGTGGTGGTCACGATCAGGTCGATCTTGCCCAGCAGCGCTTTGTCGATGCTGTCTTCGGTGCCAGTGTTGATACCGTCGATGAACGGCGAAACCAGTTCGAAACCGTCCATGCAGGCTTGCATGGCGCAGATCGGGTCGACTTCGGAGACTTTAACGATCATGCCTTCCTGACGCAGGGACTGGGCCGAGCCCTTGCCCACGTCACCGTAGCCGATGACCAGCGCTTGCTTGCCGGACAGCAGGTGGTCGGTACCACGCTTGATGGCATCGTTCAGGCTGTGACGGCAGCCGTACTTGTTGTCGTTCTTGCTCTTGGTCACCGAGTCGTTGACGTTGATGGCCGGGATCTTCAGCTCGCCCTTGGCCAGCATGTCCAGCAGGCGGTGCACGCCGGTGGTGGTTTCTTCGGTCACGCCGTGAACGCGGTCCAGTACCTGTGGGTACTTCTTGTGCAGCAGCTCGGTCAGGTCGCCGCCGTCGTCGAGGATCATGTTGGCGTCCCATGGCTGGCCATCCTTGAGGATGGTCTGCTCCAGGCACCACTCGTACTCTTGCTCGGTTTCACCTTTCCAGGCGAAAACCGGGATGCCGGCAGCGGCGATGGACGCAGCAGCCTGGTCCTGAGTCGAGAAAATGTTGCAGGACGACCAGCGTACTTCGGCACCCAGGGCAACCAGGGTTTCGATCAGCACGGCGGTCTGAATGGTCATGTGGATGCAGCCGAGGATCTTCGCGCCCTTGAGCGGTTGCTCTTCGGAGTACTTGCGACGCAGACCCATCAAGGCCGGCATTTCCGATTCGGCGATGATGGTTTCGCGACGGCCCCAGGCAGCCAGGGACATGTCGGCGACTTTGTAATCGTTAAAATCTGCAGGCGTGATAACAGCGCTCATGAAGAGCCTCCATTCGTAATGTATGCGAATGGGCGCCGTTGTGCGTTTAGTGTCTGGCTGATGACAGCCAAGCAACGCCCCATCCGAGCCTGACAGGTTGAACCTGCTGCAGCGCCCCTCGGACAGGTGGCGGGAAAACGGTAGTAGCCGTTCTAAATCGGTGGCGATTATAGCTTTCTTTGTCCGGCTAGTGGCAAGCGGCAAGCTACAAGCGGCAAGTTTCAGCGAATCTGCTTTTGCTTGCAGCTTCTCACTTAAAACTTGAAGCTGTGGGGCAGAACCCTATCGCCCAAACGCCTCAAATCCGGAGCCCCCCATGAATTTCCACACCCGCAAATGGGTTAAACCCGAAGACCTCAACCCCAACGGCACGCTTTTCGGCGGCAGCCTGCTGCGTTGGCTCGACGAAGAAGCGGCGATCTACGCGATCGTCCAGCTGGGCAACCAGCGCGTGGTCACCAAGTACATTTCCGAAATCAACTTCGTCAGCGCCTCGCGCCAGGGCGACATCATCGAGCTGGGTATCACCGCTACCGAGTTCGGTCGCACCTCGATCACCCTCAAGTGCGAAGTGCGCAACAAGATCACCCGCAAAAGCATCCTGACGGTGGAGAAGATCGTTTTCGTCAACCTGGGCGAAGACGGGTTGCCGGCGCCACACGGCCGCACCGAGATCAAATACGTCAAAGACCAGTTCAAGGATGAAGGCGCCGTCGAATAATTTGAGGATGACGAACGGAATCTGAACCGCGCGGGTCGTAACTACATCGCAGCCAGCGGTTCAGGAGTTCCATGGACACTCGAAAAGACGGCAAGACCCCCGACCTCTCGGCAAAAGAACAGCACGAAGTCGAAAAAAACCAGCCGCCACGCGCGGCGGTTCTGCACGAAATCATCCGCACCCAGGGCAATCAGGAGCTGGAACGCAGCGTTGCCGCCCTGTGGTGGTCGGCGCTGGCCGCAGGCCTGACCATGGGCCTGTCGCTGATGGGCATGGGCTTGCTCAATTCCCGGCTACCGGACGGCGAAGGATTCAAGGTCATCGCCAGTTTCGGCTACTGCGCCGGTTTCCTCGCGGTGATCCTCGCCCGCCAGCAACTGTTCACCGAAAACACCCTGACCGCCGTGCTGCCGATCATGAGCAAACCCACGCTCGGCAACTTCGGCCGGTTGTTGCGGCTGTGGTCGGTGGTGCTGGTGGGCAACCTCTGCGGCACCTTGCTGGTAGCCTACGTCATGCTGGAGCTGCCGATTTTCGACAGCAAGACCGACGTTGCCTTCCTCGACATCGGCCGCAAGGTCATGGAAAACGACGTCGACCAGATGTTCGCCAAGGGCATCATCTCGGGCTGGATGATCGCCACCATGGTCTGGATGATTCCGTCCATGGAGAGCGCCAAGATGTGGATCATCATCCTCATCACCTACCTCATGGCGCTGGGGGATTTCACCCACATCGTGGTCGGTTCGCTGGAGGTCGGTTATCTGGTGTTTGCCGGCGAGCTGCCGTGGAAGGATTTCTGGCTGGTGTTCGCCGGGCCGACGCTGGTGGGCAACATCGTGGGAGGCAGCTTCATCTTCGCCTTGATCAGCCATGCGCAGATTCGCAGCGAGAGCGGGCCGCCAAAAGAACCAGCGGATCAGGCTGGAAAACCCGATCCGCAGGAGATCAGGAAATGATCAGCCCGGCACATTCACCGCAGCGCCAGCGCGCCGTTGCAGGTAGATGAAATACAGCGCGGCCAGCACGGTCAGGCCACTGACCGCTGCACCGGTCCACGGCAGGTCCGCGAGGTCGGCACCGCTGGCGACCACCAGCCCGCCTATCCAGGCACCTGCCGCGTTACCGAGATTGAATGCGCTCTGGTTCAGCGTTGAGCCAAGATTGGGCGCTTCATGGGCCTGGTCGATGATCAGCAGTTGCAGGATCGGGCACAGGGCGAAGGCAAAAATGCCCCACAGCACCAGGGTGATCGCGGCCGGAATCACCGAGTGGCTGGTCTGGCTGAACGCGGCCAGTACCACCACCACCGCCAGCGCCATGCCGACCAGTGAAGGCAGCAGGCGGCTGTCGGCCAATCGTCCGCCGAGCATGCTGCCCGCCGTCAGACCCACGCCGAACAGCAACAGCATGATGGTCACGCCATGGGGGCTGACGCCGGTGATGTCCTGCAGGATCGGCGCGATGTAGGTGAATACGCTGAACAAACTGGTCGAGGCCAGCACGCTCATGCCCAGAGCCAGCAGCACGTTGGCCTTGCCCAGCACTTTGAACTCGCTGGCCAGGTTGGCTTTGTCCATCGCGATG
Organism: Pseudomonas sp. YuFO20; assembly: GCF_035064975.1. Classification (NCBI taxonomy): domain Bacteria; kingdom Pseudomonadati; phylum Pseudomonadota; class Gammaproteobacteria; order Pseudomonadales; family Pseudomonadaceae; genus Pseudomonas; species Pseudomonas sp. YuFO20. Next base: position 126,603 of record NZ_JAXDEO010000008.1, on the reverse strand, counting down.
TGCTTTGGCAGCCAGACCCATTGCGCAATGGCCGCGATCACACCGATCACCGACACCGCCCAGAACGTCGAACGCCAGCCGGCGTACTGCCCAAGCGCGGTGCCCAGTGGCACCCCAAGCACGTTGGCCAGGGTCAGGCCGGTGAACATCATGGCAATGGCCTGGGCCCGTTTGTTCGGCGCCACCAGGCCGGCGGCGACCACCGAGCCGATACCGAAGAACGCGCCATGACACAGGGCCGTGATCACCCGCGCTGCCATCAGCGTGGCGTAATTGGGGGCCAGGGCGCAGAGCATGTTGCCGAGGATGAACATCAGCGTCATGCCCAGCAGTGTCGCCTTGCGCGGCATGTTGGCGGTGCCGACCGCGAGGATCGGTGCGCCGAACACCACGCCCAGGGCGTAGCCGGTGATCAGCAGTCCGGCGTCGGGAATGCTCACCGCGAGGTCGCGGGCAACATCGGGCAACAAGCCCATGATGACGAATTCAGTGGTGCCGATGCCGAACGCGGCAACAGCAAGGGCAAGCAAGGCGAGTGGCATGCGCAAGGTCTCTGTCGGTAGTCTTGACGCTTTGATCAGGCATACGCATGCCAAGGACCGGTCTCGATGAGAGCGGTCGGAGGCATTTTTATTGGAATTAGGTGTGCGCAACTGAGTGCGGCGTGGTCGGTTGCAGTATAAACAGCTGCTGACATATGGCGAATCAGTTCTTGTAGGAGCCGGCTTGCTGGCGATGGCGTCCCTGAAATCGCCATCGCCAGCAAGCCGGCTCCTACAAGGGGGCGATCCACAAGAAAAGGAGTAGGCCGTGTTTGCGACGGCGTTGGTGTTGGTGGCGGCGCTGCTGCATGCGGCGTGGAATACCCTGATCAAATTCAGTGCCGAGCGTTTGCTGGTGGTTGCCTGCATGGACAGCGTGGCGTTGCTATTCGTCGCGCTGATGCTGCCGTTCGTGCAGCTGCCGCCGCTGGAAATCTGGCCATGGATTCTTGCCTCGGCTGCGTTCGAGTTGCTCTACCGCTATTTGCTGATCCAGGCCTATCGGGTCGGCGACCTCGGGTTGGTCTATCCGTTGATGCGCGGTTTATCGCCGCTGGTGGTGTTGGCGCTGACGCTGATTTTTGCCGGGGAGGTGCTGACTAACCAGCAGATTTTCGGAATCCTGCTGATCCCGCTCGGCATGCTTTGCCTGCTCTGGCAGGGGGGAGGCGGTGCACGCTTGCCGTGGTCGATGCTGCCGGTGGTGGCGCTGATCGGCTTGTGCATCGGTTGCTACACCTTCATCGACGGCCAGGCGCTGCGGCGCTGGTCGCATCCTCTGGATTACCTGGTCTGGGTGACATTGCTCAGTGCCTGGCCGTTTCCATTGCTGGCCTGGGTACGCAAACGGCCAGCGTTCAAGTTGTTTTGGCGCGAGCAGTGGCGCCTGGGTCTGGCGGTCGGATTCTGCGTGTTGTTCAGCTACGCTCTGGTGCTGTGGGCCATGCAGCTGGGCTCGATTGCCGAAGCGGCTGCCTTGCGCGAGATCAGCGTGATTCTGGTGGTGCTGTTCGGCATGCGTTACCTGAAAGAACCTTTCGGCGGCCCAAGGCTCTTAGCCTGTGGGCTGGTATTGGTCGGCATGCTGGTGATGAAATTCTGACTGTTCTGAAACGTGAAGAAGGGACTGCTTTATGACGGTTGCTCTGTGGTGCATTTTGATCGCGATTTTTCTGCCTTATGTCTGTACAGGGATCGCCAAGGCCAGTGGCGGGTTTCGTCTGAGTGACAACCATGATCCCCGTGACTTTCTCGAGTCGCTCAATGGTTTGGCCAGGCGCGCGCATGCGGCGCAACTGAACAGCTTCGAAGTGACCCCGGCGTTCGCGGCGGCAGTGATCGTGGCGCATCTGGTGGGCAATGCGGAGCTGGTGACGATCAATGTGCTGTCGGTGTTGTTCATCACCAGTCGGCTGCTGTACATCATTTTCTATCTGGCCGACTTGGCGATTTTGCGGTCGTTGGCGTGGTTTGTGGGGATGGGGTTGATTGCTGCGTTCTTCGTTATGTCGGTCTGAATTTTCACCGCCATAAAGGGCCTCTTCGCGAGCAAGCCCGCTCCCACACTGGATAACCTTCAACACAAAGTCTGTGTCCACTGAAGATCCGATGTGGGAGCGGGCTTGCTCGCGAAGGCGATTGACCAGGCAGCGCAAATCTCAGGGATTTGGTTTAGCCGCATCCGCCACCTGCGGCACTTGTGGCAGCGCCGCGCCTTTGGGCCACAGCATCCAGATCTGTCCTTGCTGCTTCATGTCTCCCGCCAGTTGCCCGGCCGCCTCGCCGGTGCCCCAGAACAGATCCGCACGAACCTCGCCGGCAATCGCGCCGCCGGTGTCCTGGGCCGCCACCGGGCGTACCAGGGCAGTGCCGTCCGGTTTGGTGGTGGACAACCACAACAGGCTGCCCAGCGGAATCACCTTGCGATCCACCGCTGCGCTGTAACCGGCCGTCAACGGCACGTTCAGCGAACCGCGCGGCCCTTCGTTGCTATCCGGGTTACGAGTGAAAAACACATAGCTCGGGTTGCTGCCGAGCAGTTCCGGAATGCGCGAAGGATTGGCCTTGGCCCAGTTGCTGATGGCGCCCATGGTCACGTCTTCTTTTTTCAGCTCGCCTTGCTCCACCAGCCAGCGTCCGATGGGCCGGTACGGGTGGCCATTCTGGTCGGCGTAGGCGATGCGCAGTTGCCGGCCGCTGTCGAGCTGGATACGGCCTGAACCCTGGATTTGCAGGAATTGCAGGTTCATCGGGTCGGTCAACCAGGCCACCACTGGCGCCTTGACTCCTTTGCTCTCGATGGTTGCGGCATCGTCGTACGGCTTGAGCACGCGGCCCTCAAGTCGACCGCGCAGGCGTTTGCCTTTGAGTTCCGGGTAGATGCTGTCCAGCGAGACGATGATCATGTCTTCGGGCACGCCGTACACCGGGATGTTCGCCGTTGTGGTCTGGGTAAGGCTGCCCGGGTAGACCGGTTCGTAGTAGCCAGTGATCAGGCCGTTGGGGTTGTCGTTGGCGGCGCGCAGGCCGTAGACATCCAGGTTCTGCTTGAGGAAGCCGCGAATGTCATTGGCGCTCTGCGGCACGTTCGCCGCCGCTGCGCAGGTGCCGCCCCAGACCGGGTCGGCCTTGAGTCGGGTGCAGGCGCTGCGCCAGGAACCGAAACCGGCGACGAGGTCGCTGTCGGAGACTGCCGGCAATGCTTCCCAGGTGGCACTCGAGTAGGTGGCCAGGGCGTGGGTCTTCGGTTGTTTGTCTTCACCGCCGGTGCAGCCTGCAAGCACGGCCACGATCGGAAGCGTCCAGGCCAGGGGGTGACACCAGGCCTTGAAACGGCTGTTCATTGGATAATTCCTTTGCCGGTTGCCTGAGTGTCGAGTGCGCTCATGCAACCCGTATTGATAATAGGGGTATTGGTGTTTGCCGGTGACGCGAGGATACTGGCCGACGTTTTCCGCGACCTGAAGCCACCATGACTCTTAAAAGACTTTCTGTTGTATTGCTGGCCTGCCTCACGCTGTCCGCTTGTGGCGGCGTCGACCCCAATTCGCCCCTCGGCCAGCGCAAGGCCATTTTCAAACAGATGCTCAAGACCGGTGAAGACCTGGGCGGGATGCTGCGTGGCCGTATTGCATTCGATGGCCCCAGATTCGCTGAGGGCGCGGTGAAACTCGATGCGCTGTCCCATGAGCCGTGGAAACATTTTCCGCAGGTGCGTGAAGAAGATCACACCAGCGCCAAGAGTGATGTCTGGGAGAAGCAGGCACGCTTTGAGCAGATGGCTCGCAGCCTGGAAACTGCCACCGGCGAACTGGTGATCGCCAGTCAGGTTCAACCCTACAAGGCCAGTAACCTGGGGCCGGCGGTACAGAAGGTCGAAGATGCCTGCAGTGCGTGCCATAAGGAGTTTCGGGATCATTGACCTTTAGGAGGGCTTGAGGCCGCCAAGAGCTTCGCTGGCAAGCCAGCTCCTACCTGTCCAGTTCGTCCACCGCTTCCTGCAATTCCTTGCGGGACTCGGCGAGTTTGTCCTTGCGCTTGTTGATCTTCTCGGCGTCGCCTTGTTTCATGGCTTTGTCGAGGTCGGCCTGGCGCTTGCTGACTTCGTGCTTGGCGTCGAGCACCTTGTTTTCCCGTTCTTTCTTCAGCGAGGCATCGGTGCAATTGGCGCTGACTTCGCTCAAAGCCTTCTCCAGACCGGCCTGCTGGTCGGTATTGCCGCGGGATTTGGCCAATTCGATCTGATTGATGATGCCTTGTTTCTTGGCCGCGCAACCGGTCAGGCCCGGGGCGTCTTCGACAGCCATCAGGGGAGTGGCCATTACGCTGCAAAGGGTCAACAGGACCAGCGGTGGAAGAAATTTCATAAAAGCTCCAGGTGAAAAGGCATTCGTGTCGATGCAGCGATGGCATGTTTGAGCCCATCGGGACTATTGGGTTCCCGGGCGCACGGACGTCACCGGGTCAAGACTAAAAACCGTCCATGCCGGCCCGGCGCAGCGTTTCACTCAGGGCCAGGACCTGCGGATCGCGGAAAAATGCGCTCAACTGTGTCGCGCGTCCTGGTCCGATGTCGGGCTGGGCCTGCCATTGCTCGATGTCTCGTTGCGCCAGCTCATGCCATGAATCGCCGAGGTACGCCCGGCCGGTCGGAGGCATGCCCAGGGCCTTGAGCCAGCGGGCGAACGGGCGTTGCCGGGCACTCTCGAAACTGGTGGCCAACCGGGCAGCGCTGCGCTCGCCGAAACCGTCAATGTTAGCAAGCTCTTGAGCATCGAGGGTCAACCAATCCAACAGGCTGTTCAGGCGACCTGTTTCAAGAAGTTTTTCCCAGGTGCCGGGGCCGACATGGGGCAGGGCCAGTCCGTGCTTGCCGCTAAGCCAGGTCAGGCGCGCGAGGAACTGGCTTTCGCATCCCGGGGTTGGCTGCCAACAGCTCAAGGGATGGAAGTCGGCTGCCAGCGGCACGTTCATTTCCACGCGTTCGGTACTGCGCAGCACCACGCCGTCGAGCCTGGGAATGGTCAGCCCGGCGAGGCTGATGGCCACCTGGTCGCCCGGTCGAATATCCAGGGTTTGCCAACGTTGCAGGGAGCTCACGCTGACGCGCTTGATCTGCTGGTCATCGAGGGTTACCGGGGTCAACTCCAGCACGGGGGTGATCCGCCCCGTGCGGCCAATCTGGAAGTGAACCTTGCGCACCTCGGCCAGTGTCTGGGCGAAGGGATACTTCCAGGCAACGATCCAGTACGGCGCCTTTGCCTGCCAGCGCTCGGCAGGCGGGCGCTGCGCCTGGCGCAGGACAATCCCGTCGCTGGCGAACGGCAAGGGCGAGCGATACCAGTGATCGCGCCAGCGTTCGACCTCGGCCAAGGTACCGATGGCCTGGGTGTACTGCGCGGTACCGGCGAAACCCAGTTTTTCCAGCTCCGCGATACGGGCCGGCAAGTTCGTCGGGCCGTGGGGCCATTCCCAGGCAAACAGGCCTATGCCCTCGGCCTGCCCAGCGCTCAACGTCTTGCGCGCCATCAAGCCGGCTACCGTGCCGCGGGCGTTGAGGCTGCCGTCGGTGGCTTGCACGTGGTCCGTCAGGCGCCAGTAGAGCTCACCCTGGACCACCAGGTCCTGTGGCGCTGACAGGCGTTGCGGAATGTCGGCGATCTGGCGCGCCGAGGCGGTCCAGTCCTGGCCCTGCACACCGTCGCCGCGGCTGATCGCCTGCGCCAGCATGCCTTTGCGGTACACCAGGGTCACCGCCACGCCGTCGACCTTGGGCTGCGCCCAGACATCCGCGCGATCACGCAGCCAGTGTTCGACGGCGCGACCGTCCGGCAGTTTTTCCAGGCCGGTATGAGGCACCGGGTGGACCAGCGGTCCGGTCGCGGTGCGCAATGGATCGGTGGCCACACCGAGGCTGAAGCATTGGCGCCATTCGGCCAGGCGTGCCAGGGACTGATCGTAAAGTTCGTCGGCGATCAACGATCGGCCTTCACGGTGATAGCTGTCATCCCAGCGCTCGATCTGTTTTTGCAGTACGGCGATTTCCTGCGCGGCACGTGCGGGTGGCCAGGCGGGGCATTCGCCGGCAGCAGTGTCCAGGCACGCGAAAGTGAGGAGTAAAGCGGTCAGCAGGCGGGGCAGCATCGTGAGCGTCCTTGCTCGATGGAGGTGCCTGAAGGTTAGTCAGCAGCGGGCGGGTGGGTATGCGGGATTGTTTCCAGGCATGAAAAAACCCCGCATGGCGAACCGTGCGGGGTTTTGGGTACCGCCGGAAAAACTTACAGGCCGGCAGCGGTGCGCAGGTGCTCGGCGCGGTCGGTTTTTTCCCAGGTGAAGGTGGTGAAGGTGTCTTCGCCAACCGTCTTGGTTGCCGGGGTGCGACCGAAGTGGCCGTACGCTGCGGTTTCCTGGTACATCGGGTGCAGCAGGTCGAGCATGGTGGTGATTGCGTAAGGACGCAGGTCGAACACTTCGCGGACCAGTTTGACGATCTTGTCATCGCTGATCTTGCCGGTGCCGAAGGTGTTCAGCGAGATCGAGGTCGGCTGGGCGACGCCGATGGCGTAGGACACCTGGATTTCGCAACGCTCGGCCAGGCCGGCAGCGACGATGTTCTTGGCCACGTAACGACCGGCGTAGGCGGCCGAGCGGTCAACCTTGGATGGATCCTTGCCGGAGAACGCGCCACCGCCGTGGCGGGCCATGCCGCCGTAGCTGTCGACGATGATCTTGCGACCGGTCAGGCCGCAGTCGCCCACCGGGCCACCGATGATGAACTGGCCGGTCGGGTTGATGTGGAACTGCGTGTCCTTGCTCAGCAGTTCGGCCGGCAGGACGTGCTTGACGATCAGCTCCATCACGCCTTCGCGCAGGTCTTTGTACGACACGTCCGGGTTGTGCTGGGTCGACAGGACAACGGCGTCGATACCCACGACCTTGCCGCCTTCGTAACGGCAGGTGACCTGGGACTTGGCGTCCGGACGCAGCCACGGCAGCAGGCCGGACTTGCGGGCTTCGGCTTGCCTTTGTACAAGCTGGTGCGAGAACGTGATCGGGGCTGGCATCAGCACGTCGGTTTCGTTGCTGGCGTAGCCGAACATCAGGCCCTGGTCGCCAGCGCCCTGATCTTCAGGCTTGGCGCGGTCGACACCCTGGTTGATGTCAGGGGACTGCTTGCCGATGATGTTCATCACGCCGCAGGTCGCGCCGTCGAAGCCGACGTCGGAGCTGGTGTAGCCGATGTCGGTGATGACGTCACGAACGATCTGCTCCAGGTCAACCCAGGCCGAGGTGGTGACTTCGCCGGCGATGATCGCCACGCCGGTTTTCACCAGAGTCTCGCACGCCACGCGGGCGAACTTGTCTTCAGCGATGATGGCGTCCAGCACCGCATCAGAAATCTGGTCGGCGATTTTGTCCGGATGCCCTTCAGACACGGACTCGGAGGTGAAAAGGGAGTATTCGCTCATCTCGATGTTTTCCTGAAATTACCGATGGTGAGTGTCGCCAGCCGACCGCTGAAAATGGCGGACCTGGATCTGGAAACCATTACGTAAGCCTACATAGAGGCTTTCTCCGGGGACGAGTCCCGCAGCGGTGGCCCAACGGGCCAGATCGTCCTGTTCAAACCCCAGCCAGAGATCACCGCAGGCCTCCTTGGCCCAACTCTGGTTGTGGCTGCATAAATCTGTCACCAGCAGGCTGCCGCCTGGTTGCAGCAAATTGGCCATGTGCTTGAGCGCATCGGCCGGCGCGGCAAAGTGATGCAGCACCATGTTCAGTACCACGCAATCGGCCTTGAGGCTGACGCCGTTCAAGGCATCGGCCAGTTGCAGGCTAACGTTAGTCAGCGAATCGCGTTCGCACACCTGGCGCGCCAGTTCGAGCATGGCCTGGCTATTGTCCAGTGCCGTGACCTGGGTGAAACGACGTGCCAGTTCCGGCAGGAAGGCGCCGTCGCCGGGGCCGACTTCGATCGCCGTGGCCGCGCTGCCAAAGCTCAGTTTGTCGAGCAGGGCCACCACGCTTTCGCGGTACTGCGCCAGGCCGGCGATCAGGTCTTGCTGGGCGCGAAATTTCTCGGCGACCCGTGAGAAAAAGTCCTGGCTGGCCGCCTCGCGTTGCTTGTGCACTTGAGTGATGCGCATCTGCACGTCGGCAGGCAAGGTCAGGTTGTCCACTTCTTCGAGCAGGGCCGCATGCAGCTTGCCCCCCGTCAACTCGGTGTGGGGCAGGGCGCGACGGTAGAAAATCGCATTGCCTTCACGGCGGGTGGCGACCAGGTCAGCCTGGGCCAGCACCTTGAGGTGATGACTCATGCCCGATTGGCCGATGCCGAAGATCTGCGCCAGTTCCAGTACGCCGAACGAATCGTTGGTCAGCGCGCGCAAGACATTCAGGCGCAGGGGATCACCGCCGGCCTTGCACAAGGCCGCCAGCTCATCACAATCGTCCTGGCGAATGGAGGGCGCGCGTAAATTCATAGGCCGGCAGTCTAGTCACGCACCGGAAGCACCGCAAGATCAATATCAAAAAGTTTTGATATTGATCGATAGATGGCACTTCTCACGAACTGGTTAACTCTACAAGGCAACAGCGGAAAGGTTTCACCCGCCTAATCCGTCAACAAGCATGGGAAAAACGCCTTCAGATGACTTTCTGTCATTGCCCCAAGGTGTCCCGGTGAGGGAAAATGCTCGCCTTTTTCCGATTCGTTTATATCAAACCCCAGGAGATCAGCGATGCCTAGCCGTCGTGAGCGTGCCAACGCCATTCGTGCCCTCAGCATGGATGCCGTGCAAAAAGCCAACAGCGGCCATCCCGGTGCCCCCATGGGTATGGCGGATATCGCCGAGGTGCTTTGGCGCGACTACCTCAAGCACAACCCGAGCAATCCATCGTTCGCCGACCGTGACCGCTTCGTGCTGTCCAACGGCCACGGCTCGATGCTGATCTACTCGCTGCTGCACCTGACCGGCTACGACCTGTCGATCGATGACCTGAAACAGTTCCGCCAGCTGCACAGCCGTACCCCGGGCCACCCGGAGTTGGGCTACACCCCAGGCGTCGAGACCACCACCGGTCCACTGGGTCAGGGCCTGGCCAATGCCGTGGGCTTTGCCCTGGCTGAAAAAGTCATGGCGGCGCAGTTCAACCGTCCTGGCCACAACATCGTCGACCACCACACCTACGTATTCCTGGGTGATGGCTGCATGATGGAAGGCATCTCCCACGAAGTCAGCTCCCTGGCCGGTACCCTGGGCCTGGGCAAACTGATCGCCTTCTACGATGACAACGGCATCTCCATCGACGGCGAAGTCGAAGGCTGGTTCACCGATGACACGCCAAAGCGCTTCGAATCCTACAACTGGCAAGTGATCCGCAACGTCGACGGTCATGACCCGGAAGAGATCAAGACGGCGATCGAGACCGCGCGCAAGAGCTCGCAGCCGACCCTGATCTGCTGCAAGACCACCATCGGCTTCGGTTCGCCGAACAAGCAAGGCAAGGAAGACTGCCACGGCGCCCCGCTGGGTGACGCGGAAATCGCCCTGACCCGTGCAGCGCTGAAGTGGAACCACGGCCCGTTCGAAATCCCGGCCGACATCTATGCCGAGTGGGATGCCAAGGAAGCTGGCCGCGCGGTCGAAGCCGAGTGGGACCAGCGTTTCGCGGCCTACTCCGCCGCGTTCCCGACCGAAGCCAACGAGCTGATCCGTCGTCTGAGCGGCGAGCTGCCGGCTGATTTCTCGGAAAAAGCCGCTGCCTACATCGCCGAAGTGGCCGCCAAGGGCGAAACCATCGCCAGCCGTAAAGCCAGCCAGAACGCCCTGAACGCGTTCGGTCCGCTGCTGCCAGAGTTCCTCGGCGGTTCGGCTGACCTGGCCGGTTCCAACCTGACCCTGTGGAAAGGTTGCAAAGGTGTCACCGCCGATGACGCCAGCGGTAACTACATGTACTACGGCGTGCGCGAGTTCGGCATGACCGCAATCATGAACGGCGTGGCCCTGCACGGCGGCCTGGTGCCTTACGGCGCGACCTTCCTGATGTTCATGGAATACGCGCGCAACGCGGTACGCATGTCGGCCCTGATGAAGCAGCGCGTGATCCACGTCTACACCCATGACTCCATCGGTCTTGGCGAAGACGGCCCGACTCACCAGCCAATCGAGCAACTGGCCAGCCTGCGCTGCACGCCGAACCTCGACACCTGGCGTCCGGCCGATGCCGTTGAATCGGCGGTGTGCTGGAAGTATGCGCTGGAGCGTAAAGATGGTCCTTCGGCCCTGATCTTTTCGCGTCAGAACCTGCAGCACCAAACCCGTGATGCCGGCCAGATTGCCGACATCAGCCGCGGTGGCTATGTGCTCAAGGACTGCGCAGGCGAGCCTGAGCTGATCCTGATCGCCACCGGTTCCGAAGTGGGTCTGGCCGTTCAGGCCTTCGACAAACTGACCGAGCAGGGCCGCAAGGTGCGTGTGGTTTCCATGCCATGCACCAGCGTGTTCGATGCCCAGGACGCCGGCTACAAGCAATCGGTCCTGCCGTTGCAGGTCAGCGCCCGTATCGCCATCGAGGCGTCCATCGCCGACTACTGGTACAAGTACGTCGGCCTGGAAGGTCGCGTGATCGGCATGACCACCTACGGCGAGTCGGCGCCTGCGCCTGCCTTGTTCGAAGAGTTCGGCTTCACCCTGGAAAACATCCTGGGTCAGGCTGAAGAGCTGCTGGAAGACTAAGCAAAACGCGGCGGTTTCAAGACCGCCGCCGTCCCCCCCTGTAGGAGCGAGCTTGCTCGCGATGGTCGTTAACGATAACGCTGGCTATCTGGATAAATGCGTTGTCCTTAAGTCCATCGCGAGCAAGCTCGCTCCTGCAAGGGGCGAGTTGCACATAAGAATTTCGTCTGACTGCGTCCATCGAGAACCCCAATGCCTCAACCGCGTCCCTACAAAGTTGCACTCAACGGCTACGGCCGGATTGGTCGTTGCGTCTTGCGTGCGTTGTTCGAGCGAGGCGAAAAGGCCGGGTTTGAAATTGTCGCGATCAACGACCTGGCCGACATGGCCAGTATTGAATACCTGACACGCTTCGACTCCACCCACGGGCGTTTTCCCGGAGAAGTGAAGGTCGACGGCGATTGTCTGCATATTAATGGCGACTGCGTGAAGGTCCTGCGCAGTGCCACTCCCGAAGGCATCGATTGGGCGTCGTTGGGCGTCGATCTGGTGCTGGAATGCTCCGGCGCCTACCACACTCGCGAAGACGGCCAGCGGTTCCTCGACGCCGGCGCGCCGCGCGTGCTGTTTTCCCAGCCGATGGCCAGCGAGGCGGATGTCGACGCCACCATCGTCTACGGTGTGAACCAGGATTGCCTGACCGGCGACGAGCTGCTGGTGTCCAACGCCTCCTGCACCACCAACTGTGGTGTGCCGCTGTTGCGCCTGCTGGACCAGGCCATTGGTCTAGAGTACGTGTCGATCACCACGATCCACTCGGCCATGAACGACCAGCCGGTGATCGACGCCTACCATCACGAAGACTTGCGCCGCACCCGTTCGGCGTTTCAGTCGGTGATTCCGGTGTCCACTGGTCTGGCGCGCGGCATCGAACGTCTGCTGCCGGAACTTGCCGGGCGAATTCAGGCCAAAGCCGTACGTGTGCCGACGGTTAACGTGTCTTGCCTCGACATCACGATGCAGACCGTGAGCGACACCGACGCCGCCGAGGTCAACCGGATCCTGCGCGAGGCTGCCACCAGCGGCCCGCTCAAAGGTCTGCTGGCCTACACCGAGTTGCCCCACGCAAGTTGTGATTTCAACCACGACCCACATTCGGCGATCGTCGATGCCAGTCAGACTCGAGTTTCCGGCCCAAGGCTGGTGAACATCCTGGCCTGGTTCGACAACGAATGGGGTTTTGCCAACCGAATGCTGGACGTTGCGGAACACTATCTGCACACAGCCTCAAAAAAACCTGCTCTCTAAGAACAGCTACTCAGGAAATGCGACCCATGACCGTGTTGAAGATGTCCGACCTCGATCTGCAAGGTAAGCGCGTACTGATTCGCGAAGACCTCAACGTCCCAGTCAAGGACGGTGCCGTCACCAGCGATGCGCGAATCCTGGCTTCGCTGCCGACCATCAAGCTGGCCCTGGAAAAAGGCGCGGCCGTGATGGTCTGCTCGCACCTTGGCCGTCCGACCGAAGGCGAATTCTCGGCCGAGAACAGCCTCAAGCCAGTGGCTGACTACCTGAGCAAGGCCTTGGGCCGCGAAGTGCCGCTGGTGGCTGATTACCTGGGCGGCGTCGACGTGAAAGCCGGCGACATTGTGCTGTTTGAAAACGTGCGCTTCAACAAGGGCGAAAAGAAGAACGCCGATGAGCTGGCCCAGCAGTATGCGGCCCTGTGCGACGTGTTCGTGATGGACGCCTTTGGCACCGCGCACCGTGCCGAGGGTTCGACCCACGGCGTGGCCAAGTTCGCCAAGATTGCCGCTGCCGGTCCTTTGCTGGCGGCCGAACTGGACGCACTGGGCAAGGCGCTCGGCGCCCCGGCTCAGCCAATGGCCGCCATCGTGGCAGGTTCCAAGGTCTCGACCAAGCTAGACGTGCTCAACAGCCTGAGCCAGATCTGCGACCAACTGATCGTCGGCGGCGGTATCGCCAACACCTTCCTGGCGGCTGCCGGTCACCCTGTCGGCAAATCGCTGTACGAGCCGGACCTGCTGGACACCGCTCGCGCCATCGCCGCCAAAGTCAGCGTGCCGCTGCCGGTAGACGTTGTGGTCGCCAAGGAATTCGCTGAAAGCGCAACGGCCACTGTGAAGCTGATCGCCGATGTGGCCGCCGACGACATGATCCTGGACATTGGTCCGCAGACGGCGGCCAATTTCGCCGAACTGCTGAAATCGTCCAAGACCATCCTGTGGAACGGCCCGGTCGGCGTGTTTGAATTCGACCAGTTCGGTAACGGTACCAAAGTGTTGGCCCAGGCCATCGCAGACAGCGCGGCATTTTCCATTGCTGGCGGTGGCGACACCCTGGCGGCCATCGATAAATATGGCGTCGCCGAGCAAATCTCCTACATTTCTACCGGCGGCGGCGCGTTCCTGGAGTTCGTCGAAGGCAAGGTGTTGCCAGCCGTTGAAGTCCTGGAAAGCCGGGCCAAGGCCTGAGGGTCGCCCGTTTGACCAGGAAAGGGAGTGTTCAAATGGTCAAGACCTTAGCGCTGTTGATCGTCGCGGGATCGCTGGCGGCTTGCGGGAGTAATCCCAAAGCCACGCCGGAACCCGCGCCGTCCGCGCCCCGGAACGGTTGCAACCAGGCCGACTGGCAGGCGGAGACCAACCCGGTGCTCAACAAGCGTTCCGGGCCTGAAGGCCTGGACAAATACGAGACACAGACCCCCGCCAAGGAACATGGTTGTCCTTGACGGGTCTGACTCTTTACTCAGGGCTGGCGGTGTCTGCCGTCAGTCGAGGGACACGGATGAAAGGCTTTATCGCCATTACGGCGCTGGCATTGCTGGGCGGGTGCGCCAACTGGAACCCGTTCCAGTCGACCACCGCGGCGGATGACTGGACCACCTGGACCTGCGACAGCCAGGCCAAAGTGGTTTGGCGCTACACCGACGACAGCCACAACGAAGTCGACGTGCGCCTGGGCGGGGCCGATCAGGTCCATCGCCTGAAGCAGGAGCCGGGCGCGTCGGGTTCGCTGTACAGCGACAACATGCTGGCGTTTCACATAAAAGGTGAGGAAGGCCTGGTCTACTGGGTCGCCACCAATGATTTGATTGGCCGAGGCTGTAAAGCCCAATAACAACGGCCAGACCGCAAAAGCATCGACCGTATTCGCAGCCCGGACCAACCCCCGATCTGCAATAACTTGAATAGCCGCCGCCGCTACGGCAGGCTGGCACGATTAACGACCCAAACCGGGAGAGACACACACAATGGCACTTATCAGCATGCGCCAGATGTTGGACCACGCAGCCGAGTTCGGCTACGGCGTTCCAGCCTTCAACGTCAACAACCTTGAGCAGATGCGCGCCATCATGGAAGCCGCTGACAAGACAGACTCCCCGGTGATCGTCCAGGCTTCGGCCGGTGCTCGCAAATACGCTGGCGCACCGTTCCTGCGTCACCTGATCCTGGCAGCCATCGAAGAATTCCCGCACATCCCGGTGTGCATGCACCAGGACCACGGCACCAGCCCTGACGTCTGCCAGCGCTCCATTCAACTGGGCTTCAGCTCGGTGATGATGGACGGTTCCCTGGGCGAAGACGGCAAGACCCCGACCGACTACGACTACAACGTCCGTGTTACCCAACAAACCGTGGCCATGGCTCACGCCTGCGGCGTATCGGTAGAAGGCGAGCTGGGCTGCCTTGGTTCGCTGGAAACCGGCATGGCCGGTGAAGAAGACGGCATCGGCGCCGAGGGCGTTCTGGATCACAGCCAAATGCTGACCGACCCGGAAGAAGCCGCTGACTTCGTCAAGCGCACCCAGGTGGATGCCCTGGCCATCGCCATCGGCACCAGCCACGGCGCCTACAAGTTCACCAAACCGCCTACCGGCGACGTATTGGCGATCGACCGTATCAAAGAGATCCACAAGCGCATCCCGAACACCCACCTGGTGATGCACGGTTCTTCTTCGGTTCCGCAAGAGTGGCTGGCGATCATCAACCAGTACGGCGGCGACATTAAAGAAACCTACGGCGTTCCGGTTGAAGAAATCGTCGAAGGCATCAAGCACGGCGTGCGCAAGGTCAACATCGACACCGACCTGCGCCTGGCATCCACCGGCGCCATGCGTCGCCTGATGGCCACCAACCCGAGCGAGTTCGACCCACGTAAATTCTTCGGCGCCACCGTGACTGCCATGCGCGACGTGTGCATCGCCCGTTACGAAGCCTTCGGTACCGCGGGCAACGCTTCGAAGATCAAGCCGATCTCCCTTGAAGCGATGTTCCAGCGTTATCTGAAAGGTGAGTTGAACGCCAAGGTCAACTAAGCCTCAAGTGTTTGATAAAAAACCCGCCGATCGGCGGGTTTTTTATGGAAGAGCGGTAATTCTGACAAATTCTATATCAAGTATGCGCAGTGTCTGAGTATGAGGATCGCAACATACGCGTTTTCCCTTGAGTGATTCATAACGCCGATCGCTGGCTTCGAGAATGAAATATCCAGATCGCGCGTAGTGGTCACGTTCGTTTGACCCGGCAAAGTAAATATCGGTTTGCGCGCCAGTCGAATTTCTAAACCGATAGTCCCCGACCAACACGTACTCAATCATGCCAACGCGCAATGTACCTGTCATGGCGCCGCTTCTGTCAGTGCTGGAAGTGATGTTCAATTCGTAAGGCGTTCCTGCTTCATCAGTGGCGCTATAGGCGGCAGTGATGTATCCCTGCATGTTGATCTTTTGCTGAGCACTCATGGAGCCTTCCTTGATTCGATCTGGAGACCAGGAGAACTATTGAGGGGCGCTGAAAAAGAATAATTTCGAGATCGCGAATATTCACCTGTTATAAATGACAGTTATTTATTCGATATTGTTATGTTGGTGCGAATATCAGGTAATAAGCTTTCAGTGTTGAATTGCATGAAAAAACCCGTCGTGAGGGACGGGTTTTTGTGAACTCGAAAAGCGCTTATTTATCGTGATCGATATCCAGCTTGCTGAATGTCACTTTCCCGCCCTCACTGGTGTACCCGGTGTTGTCCTGCACATACACCCCGGCCTTGAAGTACAGCGGTTTGTCGCGCCAGGTGGCGCTGATATTGGTGTCCCACTGGTAGCCCGCCGCACTGACGCCCAGTGCGCCGCCGGGGCTCAGGTGGATGAGGTAGTTGAACTCATTATTGAGCTTGATCCCGGTGGCGAGGGTGATGACCCGGCTTTCGGCGTCGTCGGGGTGCATGCGCACCTTGATCACGAGGTTGCCGGTCTCGGTCTTGGTCTTGTATTGGTATTCGAGTTTGACCATCGGCTTCTGGCTGTTATAGGCGTGGATCTGCCCGATCACGATCTTGCCCGAGCTCGGGACCTGGTTCACCGCCAGGGTGGCGTGAAGCAAGTTGTCGGCGTCCGGGTAGAACCAGTTTTTCAGCGTGCCGTTGCTGTAGGTTTCACGCAGCTCGGTGCGGGGATAGATCGCGTTTTCAGTGCGCGAGCCGGTCACCGGTGACCAGAAAAACAGAACGCCGGTGTCAGAGTGGAAGTATTGATCCTTGAAGCCGTCCACCAGTTTTGAGGTTTCAACCGTGTAGGGCGGGCTGCCGACGGGAACACTGAGGTTCCAGGTTGCGAGGTCAATCATAATCAAAGCTTCCGCGAATTAATGCTGCACGCACGTGCCAAACGCTCTGGCACGTGCCTTTGGGGGCGGTCTTTATAAGCGTAGAGGACTATTTTGTTAACGCCCGCCGGGCAGTTAATTGGCGCCAACATCCTGTCGAAGTGCCATCCTGCCCGGTTTTAGCGGGCTGCGTGGCCGACCGTTAGTCGGCAAATGACGCTTCGGTCGAATGATGGCGCACTGACACCTTCTGCTTTCGCAGATCCCGGTCTAGAGTGAAGGCACAGTTTCTGTCCGGTTTTCACGAGAAGTCGGCCTGACATCCAGCCCTAGAGAAGCAGCATGGAATGCGCGCACCCAATGCCAGCTGAAGGCAATTCAACCCTGTTGATCGTCGATGATTACCCTGAAAATCTGGTGAGCATGCGCGCCTTGCTGCAGCGCCAGGATTGGCAGGTGATCACCGCTGCATCCGGTTTCGAGGCGCTCGGGCTGTTGCTTGAATACGATGTCGACCTGGTGTTGCTGGATGTGCAGATGCCGGGCATGGACGGTTTTGAAGTGGCGCGCCTGATGCGCGGCAGCCAAAGGACCCGCCTGACACCGATCATTTTCCTCACCGCCAACGAACAGTCCCAGGATGCCGTGATCAAGGGTTACGCCAGTGGCGCGGTGGATTACCTGTTCAAACCCTTTGATCCGCAGATTCTCAAGCCCAAGGTCCAGGCGCTGCTCGAACATCAACGCAATCGCCGGGCATTGCAGCGCCTGAGCCATGACCTGGAGGTCGCTCGCGCGTTCAACGCCTCGGTGCTGGACAACGCCGCCGAGGGCATCCTGGTGGTCGGCGAGGACGGCCTGATCCAATTTTCCAACCCGGCGATGTCGCGACTGCTCAACGCCACGGTGCAGGAGCTGCAGGGCAAGGAGTTCCTGGATTTCCTGCAAAAACCGCACATACCTGTCTGGGCCGATTCTGACCTGCTGGCCGGGTACAAGCGCGGCGAGACCTTGCGCCTGCACGACGCCCTGCTGCGTACTGCCCCCGGGCAACAGGTGCCGGTGGCACTTTCTTGCGCGCCGCTGCCCACGGAACAACATGCAATGGTGGTGACAGTGCTGGACATGTCGGTGGTGCGCCACCTGCATCAGCAACTCGAGTTCCAGGCGGTCACCGACCCGCTGACCGGGCTGCTCAACCGTCGCGGCTTTTACCAGACCGTGGAAAACCTGCTGTTGCGCGGCGAACGTGCCGACAGCGCCTGGGTCCTGTTGTACCTGGACCTCGATGGCTTCAAGCGGGTCAACGATTCTCTCGGCCACGATGCTGGCGATCGGGTGTTGCGTTGGGTGTCCGAACAGTTGAAGGCCTGCCTGCGTCCGTTCGATATCCTGGCACGCATGGGCGGTGATGAATTCACCGCGTTGCTGGACCTGGAGTTTCCCGAGCAGGCGGCCAAGATTGCGGAAAAGCTCATCGAACGGGTGTCGGTCTGCCAGCAAATCGATGGTCTGGATATCGTCCTCGGTGCCAGCATCGGCATTGCTACATTCCCCGACTGCGGCGCCAATCTCGACGGCTTGCTGCGCGCGTCCGACATCGCCATGTACGAAGCCAAGCGCGCTGGCCGGCAACAGTATCGGTTTTACGATCACGAAATGAACGGCCGGGCACGTTCGCGGCTGATGCTCGAAGAAAGCGTGCGAACGGCCATCGAGAACCGTGATTTCAATCTCGTGTATCAGCCGCAGGTGGCGGTTGCCGATGGACGGATTCGCGGGTTCGAGGCGTTGTTGCGCTGGCAGCACCCGAGTGTCGGCGATGTTCCGCCAGGCTTGTTTTTGCCGCTGCTGGAAGAGGCGCGCTTGATCAGTCGCCTGGGCAGCTGGATCTACCAGCGCAGTGCCGGGCAACGCAAAGCCTGGGAGACTTTGTTTGCCGAGGACCTGGTGGTGGGCGTCAGCTTGAGCAGCACCCAGTTTGCCATGCCCCATCTGGTGACCGAGTTGCGCCTGGTACTGGAGCGACATGGTTTGCAGCCACGTCACATGGAAGTCGAGGTGACGGAAGAGGCCTTGATGCATAATCCGGAGGAAACCCGTAAACAGCTGCGTTTGCTGCGCAATCTGGGGGTGCGGGTGGCGCTTGACGATTTCGGTTCCGGCCCGTGTTCACTGTCGCACCTGCGCGATCTGCAACTGGATACGCTCAAACTCGACCGCCATCTGATCAGCCGGCTTCCGCAGTCCTCAAGGGACGCGGCGCTGGTACGCAATGTGGTCGACCTGTGCAAGGAGTACGGGATGCTGGTGATTGCCGAAGGGGTCGAAACCATGGCGCAATACCAGTGGCTGCAAGCCAATGGCTGTGAGTATGTGCAAGGCTTCCTGGTGGCCCGACCGATGATGGCCGAAGACACCGAGAGCTTTGTGCAGCCCTTCGACTGGGGCGCGCTGACTGGCTGAATTCGCTACACTGGCGACCTTTTCGTGATTTGTGTTGCCGCTGCGATGACCGCGTTGAAATACCTCCAGGCCTACCCGGCTACCTTGCAGGACCAGGTGCGTCAGTTGATCGCCGACGGTCGGCTGGGCGATTACCTGAACCAGCGTTACCCGCAAAAGCATGGGGTCCAGAGCGACAAGGCCCTGTACACCTATGCGCTGGACCTCAAGCAGGAATACCTGCGTAACGCCCCGTCCATCGACAAGGTGCTGTTCGACAATCGCCTGGACCTGACCCACCGCGCACTTGGCCTGCACACCACCATCTCGCGGGTGCAAGGCGGCAAGCTCAAGGCCAAGAAAGAAATCCGCATTGCCTCATTGTTCAAGGAGGCGCCTTCGGAGTTTCTGAAAATGATCGTGGTGCATGAGTTGGCGCACTTCAAGGAGTCCGATCACAACAAGGCCTTCTACAAGCTGTGCGAGCACATGTTGCCCGGGTATCACCAGGTGGAGTTCGATGTGCGGGTGTACCTGACCTGGCGCGACCTGCAATGAAAAGAGCCAATGAACAAGGAGCGCATGGATGGACGTAAGCAAGACCAAGAGCAGCTTCTACCGCCGCTTGTACGTGGCGTACCTGATCGACAGCGGCCTGGCCAGCAGCGTTCCGGCATTGACCGAAGCCACCGGCATGCCCCGGCGCACGGCCCAGGACACCATCGCCGCCCTGGCGGACCTGGATATTGTTTGCGAGTTCGAGCAGGAAGAAGGCGCGCGCAACCATGCCGGGCGCTATCGGATTCGCGGGTGGGGGGCGATCGATCGCGGGTGGATCGAGCGTAATCTTCGGCAGATCAAGGCGGTGCTGGAGTATCCCTGAGTTTTTGTGGTGATTGATCTGACGCCTTCGCGAGCAAGCCCGCTCCCACAGGGGGAACGCATTCCAATGTGGGAGCGGGCTTGCTCGCGAAGGGGCCCTTACGAACGCCGCATGCCAATGTGTGGAATACCATCCTCAACGTATTCCTCACCCGCGACCACAAACCCGTACCGCCCGTAATACCCCTGCAGATGCGCCTGGGCCGAGAGGTAGACCGGCATGTCTGGCCAGCGCTTTTCAATCTGCTTCATCGCCTGGGCCATCATCTCATGCCCCAGCCCGGTACCTCGCGCCTGTGGCGCAATGATCACCCGCCCGATCACCACGTCACCGCCCTGTAGCTCGGGATCGAGCAGGCGCAGATACGCCACCAGCCGATCTCCGTCCCAGGCCATCAAATGGCAGGTGTCGCCCTCCAGATCCTGGCCATCGATGTCCTGGTAGATGCATTTTTGTTCGATGACGAACACTTCGGCGCGCAGCTGCAAAATGGCATACAGCTGCTCCTTGCCCAGATCGCTGTGGTGTTTACAGACCCAGTTGATTGTCATGTGTCGATTCCCTGAAAACGTCCTGTTGATACTAAGCGCCTCGACGAAGGATGTCTTTATGGCGCAGGAATCTGTGACAAAGACCAAAATGCCATCATTCATTTGGCGCGACGCTGTCTTCTTTGTGTAATCTTCAATCAAGCGCTGTGCAGTGCTGCAACGCGCTGACATTTGAGTGCCTGGGGGTGCCGGTACGGGTCTTGGCGTTTTGGCTGAAAACACGTCGGGCAGCCCGCCCGCTAAGGATTTTCTGGCATGCCGCGATTGCATCGAGCCTTTGCTTTGCTTGGATTGCTGTTGCTGACTGAAAGTGTAGCCGCAGAAAAATTGCGGTTGGTGGCGGATGCCTGGCCACCCTTTACCGACGCCACGCTGTTCAACGGCGGGTTGGCCACGGACATTGTCAGTACCGCCCTGGCGCGGGCCGGCTATGCCAGTGATTTCGAGCAGGTGCCGTGGGCACGGGCGTTGCTTGGGTTGGGCGAGGGTCGCTATGACGTTCTGGTCAATGCCTGGTTCAACGAGGAGCGCACACAGCTCGGACAGTTTTCGGGCGAGTACCTGATCAATCGCGTGCGCTTTCTCAAACGTAAAGAGGCACCCATCGAATTCAGCACTTTGCCGCAGCTGTACACCTATCCGATTGCCGTGGTGCGTGGCTACGCCTATTCGCCGACTTTCGATCAGGATGTGTCATTGCAGAAGATTCCGGTGCACAACTTCGCCATGGCGGTGCGCATGGTCGCTGCCGACAGGGTCAAGCTGACCCTGGAAGACGAATACGTCGCTCGTTACTACCTGGCCCGTGAGTCGCCCAAGGTCCGCAATGCCGTGGAGTTCTTGCCCAAACCGCTGAGCGAGAATGGCCTGCACATTCTGGTCAGCCTGAAAAATCCTCAGCATGAGCAGATCGTCGCCGGTTTTGATCGCGCCATCGTGGCCATGAAGGCCGACGGCACTTATGCACGGCTGATGAAGCGCCACGGCATGTAAGCCGAGGCTGATGGCTCAATCCTCACTGGTGTCCTTGATCAGATGCGCCGCCAGTGTGCGCAGCGGCCCCAGCTGCCGGCAGATCAAACCCAGTTGCGTCTGCACCAGGCGCTGACCCTCATCGATTTCATCGGGCATCTGCTCGAGCGCGTTGGCCAGCGCTTCCTCCTCATCGCTCTGGATGGCAATCGCGGATTTGCTCGCCAGGCCTTGGGCGATTTCGTCGATGCTGGCCGCCAGTTTCACGCCCGCGCCTTCGATCAGTTGTTCGCGCACATCCTGTGGTAGTTGGGTTTCCCGATGCGCACCCAGCCCGGACAAATAACTGAGCAGGGTGTGCGACAGCACCAGGAAGCGGAAGCCGACATCCGCTTCCTTACGGAAATGTCCCGGCTCCATCAGCATGTTGGCCAGGGTGGTCGACAACGCCGCATCGGCGTTGTGGGCGTTGCGCCGCGCCAGGCGATACGCCAGGTCGTCGCTTTTGCCGGCGGCGTATTGCTGCATGATCTGGCGCAGGTAGATGCTGTTGCAGGTCAGGGTGTTGGCCAGCACTTTGTTCAGGCGCCGACCCTGCCAGTCCGGCAGGAACAGGAACACCGCCAGGCCGGCGATCAGGCTGCCGAGCAGGGTATCGAACAGCCGCGGCAGGAACAGCCCGTAACCGTCGCCCACCTGGTTGAAGCAGAACAGCACCATCAGGGTGATCGCCGCCGTCGCCAGGGTGTAGCGGGTGGTGCGGTTGATAAAGAACACCACCCCGGCGGCAATCGCGAAACAGGACTGGATCAGCGGGTTCGGGAACAGGTCGAACAGCGCCCAGGCCAAGGTCAGGCCGATGGCGGTGCCGATGATCCGCTGGCCGAGCTTGCGCCTTGTTGCACCGTAGTTCGGCTGGCAGACAAACAGCGTCGTGAGGATGATCCAGTAACCCTGGGACGGGTGGATCAAATGCACCATGGCGTAGCCGATGCTCAAGGCCAGGGGCAGGCGCAGAGCATGGCGGAACAACAAGGAGGTGGGCGTCAGCTGCGTGCGCAAGCGAACCCAGACATCCTTGAAGTTGCGTGGCGAGCGGTCGAGCAGGCTGCTGTCGGTGGCGTCGGCCAGGGTGTCGGGGTTGCTGGCATCGCTGAGCAGGCGATCGAGCGTGCCCAGGTTGGCCGCCAGGGCCCGCAGTGAACGCAGCAGCCCGCGCCAGGCGGGATTGCTCTGGATGCGCAGGTGTTCGAGGGAGGCGTGCAGGTCGCCGAGGGCTTCGGCGAAACTCGCGTCATAGGTGAACGGCTGGCGCATCTGGATCGACTCGGCCAGCGCCCGGCACGCCTTGCCTTGCTGGCGCAGCAGGCGCTGGCAGCGGAACAGCACGTCGCTGTGGAAGAACGCGTCCGCCAGAGCGTTGTAAGGGTAGTGCGAGGAGCTGGCACGCTCGTGGATGTCCTGGGCGAGGAAGTACAGCTTCAGGTAGCGGCTGACCTTAGAGCCTGGGCGACCGTTGCCGACCCGGTGCAGGATGATTTCCTTGGCGACGTTCAGCGCGGCAACCACCCGGCCGTTCTGCTGGGCCAGTTCCAGGCGCCGGGCTTCCACGTCCATCTGGCGGATCGGCTCGAACAGCGAAGACTTCAGCTTCAGGTAAAAACCCAGCTCACGGAACAGCCGCGCCAGGCTTTGCTGCACCGGCTGGTTGGAAAACAGCGCCTGCCACAGCACCGACAGCAGGCCGTACCAGGCGGCACCGGCCACCAGCAGCACCGGCTCATGCCAGAAATCGGTGACCGCGCCACCGCGCTGGTCGACGCCGATCATGGTGTAGACCGACAGGATCAGCGTCGCCGAGGCAATCGCCCCATAGCGTTCGCCAAGTGCGCCGAGCATGGTCAGGCAGAAGGCGGCGAGGGCGAAGGCGATGATGAAGAGTATGGGGTAGGGGAACAGCAGTTCGACCGACAGCGCGGCGACGGCGAAACACACCAGTGTCACCGCCAGCGCGTTGAGGCGGCCCTGCCAACTGTCATCGGTCTCGGCCAGGGCGCTGGCGATAATCCCCAGGAACAACGGGATCAACAGCCCCATTTCATCCTGATACCAGCACAGAGCCATGGTACCGGTCAGGGCGATGAACACCCGCACGCTGTAGCTGAATTTATCCAGCGCCCAAAGCCGGCGCAGAGACTGACGGAACGAGGTCGATGACATGAAATGCGAAGGCCTTCCGAGGCAATGACGCTAAATTGAGCCAGTAATGACGCCGACGCAATGGCGGCGATCACATCTGACAGCAATTTCTGTTCCTTGATGTCACACGCCCGCCTCATTTCTTCAGGCAGACAAAGAACCTGTAGGAGCTGGCTTGCCAGCGATGAGGCCGGTACATCCAACATCTTTGTTGACTGTCAGGTCGCCTTCGCTGGCAAGCCAGCTCCTACAGGGAGCAGGGTGTCAGACGTATTGTGCGGCGGCGTAGCCGGAGGCCCAGGCCCACTGGAAGTTGAAGCCGCCCAAATGGCCAGTGACGTCCAGCACTTCACCGATGAAATACAGGCCGGGGCTCTTCAGCGATTCCATGGTCTTGGACGACACCTCGTTGGTATCGACGCCACCCAGGGTCACTTCGGCGGTTCGGTAGCCTTCGGTGCCGGCCGGTACCACTTTCCAGCTCGCCAGTTTCTCGGCGATGGCGGCAATTTCCCCGTGGGTGTACTGCTTCATCGGTTTGGAGACAAACCAGTTGTCCGCCAGCAGATTGGCCATCTTCTTGGTGAAAATTTCACCGAGCAGGGTTTTCAGTTCGCTGTTCGGGCGTTCGGCCTGTTGCTGTTGCAGCCAGGACGGTACGTCGTGGTCGGGCATCAGGTTGATCTCGACCGTGTCGCCGGATTCCCAGAACGAGGAAATCTGCAGGATCGCCGGTCCGCTGAGGCCACGGTGGGTGAACAGGATGTTCTCGCGAAAGCTCTGGTCATTGCAGCTGACCAGGCAATCCACCGAGGTACCGGACAACTCGGTGCACAGTTCCTTGAGTTGATCGGTGATGGTGAACGGCACCAGCCCCGCGCGGGTCGGTAGCAGGTCGTGACCGAACTGCTTGGCCACCTGGTAGCCGAAACCGGTGGCGCCCAGGGTCGGGATCGACAGGCCGCCGGTGGCGATCACCAGCGATTCGCACGTCACCTGGCCCAGGGTGGTGTCCAGCAAATAGCCCTTCTCGAGTTTCTCGATGGTCTGGATCGAGGTGTCCAGGTGCAGGCTGACGCCGACCTGATCGCACTCGTTGAGCAGCATTTCGAGAATGTCGCTGGATTTGTTATCGCAGAACAGCTGGCCGAGCTTTTTCTCGTGGTACGGCACGCCGTGCTTGGCCACCATGCCGATGAAATCCCACTGGGTATAGCGGGCCAGGGCAGATTTGCAGAAGTGGGCGTTCTGCGAAAGGAAATTGCTCGGTTCCGTGTACATGTTGGTGAAATTGCAGCGGCCACCGCCGGACATCAGGATTTTCTTGCCGGCCTTGTTGGCGTGGTCGAGCAACAGCACCTGGCGCCCGCGCCCGGCGGCGGTCAGTGCACACATCAACCCTGCGGCGCCAGCGCCAATGATCACGACTTCGGTAGAGCGCAAAACGGTGTCCTCTCGGTATATCACCACAAAACAAACTGTGGGAGCGGGCTTGCTCGCGAAAGGGCCATCACATTCAACATCAATGTCGACTGATAAACCGCTTTCGCGAGCAAGCCCGCTCCCACAGGGGGATCTTCGTTGGGTCGAAGATCGCTTACAGGATGCGCACGCGCAACGAACGGCCCTTGATCTTGCCGTCGTTCAGGCGTTGCAGGGCATGCTTGGCGACGCCGCGTTCCACGGCCACGAAGGCCTGGAAGTCGAAGATGGCGATCTTGCCGACCTGGGCGCCCGGGATGCCCGCTTCACCGGTCAGTGCGCCAAGAATGTCACCTGGACGCACCTTGTCCTTGCGGCCTGCGCCGATGCACAGGGTGCTCATCTGAGGCAGCAGCGGACCACCACCCTTGGAGGTGAGGTTGTCCACCTGATCCCAGGTCAATGGTGTCTTCTGCAATTGTTCGATGGCTTGGGCGCGCTGCGCTTCGGACGGCGCCACCAGGCTGATCGCGAGGCCTTTCTCACCGGCGCGGCCAGTACGGCCGACGCGGTGGATGTGGATTTCCGAATCACGGGCCAGTTCGACGTTGATCACCATGTCCAGGGAATCGATGTCCAGGCCGCGGGCCGCGACGTCGGTGGCCACCAGCACGGAGGTGCTGCGGTTGGCGAACATGGCCAGTACCTGGTCGCGATCACGCTGTTCCAGGTCGCCGTGCAGGCCGACGGCGGAGATGCCTTTGGCCGTCAGGTGATCAACGGTTTCCTGGACCTGCTGCTTGGTGAAGCAGAACGCCACGCAGGACGCCGGGCGGAAGTGGCCCAGCACCTTGGTCACGGCGCTCATGCGATCGTCAGGGGAAATTTCGTAGAAGCGCTGCTCGATCTGCGTGTCGTCGTGGAACGCCTCGGCCTTCACTTGCTGCGGGTTGCGCATGAACTTCGAGGCCAGCTGCTTGATGCCCACCGGGTAGGTGGCGGAGAACAGCAGGGTCTGGCGACGCTCCGGGGCCTGCATGATGATTTCTTCGATGGAGTCGTAGAAACCCATGTCGAGCATGCGGTCGGCTTCGTCGAGGATCAGGGTGTTGAGGCCGTGCAGGACCAGCGAGCCCTTGCGCAGGTGCTGCTGGATGCGCCCCGGGGTGCCGACGATGATGTGCGCGCCGTGTTCCAGCGAAGCGATCTGCGGGCCGAGGGACACGCCGCCACACAGGGTCAGGACCTTGATGTTGTCTTCGGCACGGGCCAGGCGACGGATTTCCTTGGCGACCTGGTCAGCCAGCTCGCGGGTCGGGCACAGGATCAGCGCCTGGCAACCGAAGTAGCGCGGATTGATCGGGTTCAGCAGGCCGATACCGAAGGCGGCGGTCTTGCCGCTGCCGGTCTTGGCCTGGGCGATCAGGTCCATCCCCTTGAGGATCACCGGCAAGCTTTGCGCCTGGATCGGCGTCATCTGGGCATAACCGAGGGAGTCGAGGTTAGCCAGCATGGCGGCGGACAGCGGCAAAGTATTAAATTCGGTGGCGATGGTGGTCACGGGACTGGCCTGCAAAACAAAATGTCGCGCAGTGTACCAGTCCGATGGCCATTCGCCCTAAGGCTCTATGTGTTCTTCCGGACGTTTGACTCGCCGTCCGTCATTCTTTGACAGTTGCGAGAAGATCGTTGCGGCCAGCATCGCCATGATCCCCACGGTCACGAACGTAAGCTGGAATGCCCCCAAAACCGTGTCCACCCCGTCCTTGCCGATCCCAGCGGTGAACCCGCCGAGCAATGCGCCGGCGCAGGCCACGCCCAGGCTCAGGGACAATTGCGCGACCACCGACAGCAGACTGTTGCCGCTGCTGGCACTGGCGTCATCAAGGTCGATCAGGGTCACGGTGTTCATCGCGGTGAACTGCAGGGAGTTGATCGCCCCCAGCACTGCCAGCAGGCACAGCAGCAGCCAGTAGGGCGTCTGCTCGCTGACCAGGCCCATGCTGGCCAGCATGATCCCCAGCGCCAGGGTGTTACCAGTCAGCACGATACGGTAGCCCAGGCGTTCGATCAGCGGTCGCGCCACCCACTTGGCGATCATCGCCGCAGCCGCCAGCGGCAGCATGCTCATCCCCGCCTGGGACGGCGAATAGCCCAGCGCCACTTGCAGCAACAGCGGTACGAGGAACGGCAGCGCGCCGCTGCCGAGCCGGGCGAAGAGGTTGCCGAGAATGCCGACGGCAAAGGTCCGGGTCTTGAACAGCGATGGCGCGAACAGCGGATTGTCGATGTGACCCGCACGCAGCCAGTAGGCCGCGAGGCAGGCCATGCCGCCGAACAACAGCAGCATCACCCGCAGGTGTGGCAGGTGCAGTTCGCCCAAGCCTTCCATGGCGACGGTGATCAGGATCATCGCCGCGCCGAACAGCAGGAACCCCAGGCTATCGAAGCGGGTCCGTTCGGAACCACGCAGGTCGGGGATGAATTTCCACACGGCGTAGCAGCCCACCAGTCCCACCGGCAGGTTGATCAGGAAGATCCAGTGCCAGGTCAGGTACTCCACCATCCAGCCACCCATGGTCGGGCCGATCAACGGCCCGAGCAGGCCGGGAATGGTGATGAAGCCCATGATTCGTACCAGTTCCGAGCGCGGGTAGGCGCGCAGCACCACCAATCGTCCGACCGGCAACATCAACGCGCCACCCAGGCCCTGGATCACCCGGGCGCCGATCAGCATGCTCAAGCTGCTGGACAAGGCGCAGAGCAGCGAGCCGAAACTGAACAGCAGGATCGCGCTGAAGAAGATTTTTTTCGTGCCGAAACGGTCGGCGATCCAGCCAGAGGCGGGAATCAGCAAGGCGACCGTGAGCATGTAGGCAATGATCACGCCCTGCATGCGCAGCGGGTCTTCCGCCAGGTCGCTGGCCATGGCCGGCAGGGCGGTGTTGAGGATCGTCCCGTCGAGGGACTGCATGAAGAAGGCAATGGCGACGACCCAAGGCACCCAGCGGGCGGTGACCGGATCGAGAGGCGGGCGGTTGGGCATGGGACCTCTTGTGGTGGTCAGGGAACCGAACCCTGTGGGAGCGGGCTTGCTCGCGAAGGGGCCATCACATTCAACATCAATGCTGAATGACCCACCGCTTTCGCGAGCAAGCCCGCTCCCACAGGGGGATTGTGTTTACAGGGTCAACGTCAGGCGCCGCACGATCGCCCCCGGCAACAACGCCGATGCCGTCGCCCGCTGGCTGTAGGTGCTCGCCGACAACAGCAATTCGCGCTCAGCGGTCAGCGCTTCCAGCTGTGAACCCAGCAGGCTGTAGGCGCTGTCGTCGAAACGCATGGTGCTGACCGGTGCCTGGATCTCGCCGTTCTCGACCCAGAAGGTCGCGAAGCGTGTCATGCCGGTCAGGCGTGCTGCCGGTTGATCCGAGAAGTTCAGGTACCACAGGTTGCTGATGTACAGGCCGGTACCGAGTTGCTTGAGGATCTGTGCCTCGGGCAAATCCCCGGCCTGCATGTTCAGGGCCGTCGGCGATTCCCCGCCGCTGGCGCCGTTGGCGGTCAAGCCGTATTCGGCGGCGCTACGTGAACCCACCAGTTGTGCACCGGCCCTGCCTTCGACGATCAAGCCCAGATCGCTTCGCGGGTAACCTTCGTCGGAGAACGCCGGGCTCAGCGAGCCGCTGACCTTTTCATCCAGCGAAACCAGCGGGCTGAACGCCTGGTCGCCCCCGTAGAGCTTCTGCAGCGGGCTGCTTTTGCTGGCGATCGACTGTGCCGAAAAGCCACCCCAGCACAGCATGCCCATGATCTCTTCCAGTGCGGCGGGCGCCAAATAGGCGCGGTACTGACCCGGCGCCAGGGTGCGCAGCGGTCGCCCCAGGTATTCAAGCTGTTCACGTGCCTGCTGGAAGCGTTTGGCAAAGCCTGCGCTGTTCCAGTCGTGTCCGGCATAGCTGGCCTTCACCGCCTGGCCGTTCTCATGGAACAGGCTGAAGTCGAAGTTGAAACTGTTGGCCTGGTGCCAGCCGAACG
Organism: Pseudomonas sp. YuFO20; assembly: GCF_035064975.1. Lineage (NCBI taxonomy): Bacteria > Pseudomonadati > Pseudomonadota > Gammaproteobacteria > Pseudomonadales > Pseudomonadaceae > Pseudomonas > Pseudomonas sp. YuFO20. The sequence goes on along the minus strand of NZ_JAXDEO010000008.1, from coordinate 97,743 downwards.
CCCCGGCGGAGCTGGCGAAACCACGGCTGATCGGCCCGGCGGCATAGAATCCGACCAGGTCCAGGCCTTCGGCGGCCTGGGTGATTTCTGCGACCACTTGCTCGGTGTCCGGCAGCGGATGCTCCTGCACGTTGCTGCTTTGCCAGCCGTTGTAGTTGAGCAGCAGGTAAGGGTCCTGGGGCAGCAGCGGCAAGGTTTCGCGCAGTTGTTGCAGGCCTTCGGCAAGGCGCTGACGGTCGACTGCAGGATCGCCCGCCAGGGTGATCTGCAGGTCGGCGTGGCGGCCATCGTTGATCAGTTTCAAACCGATGCTCGCCTGTTGCACCTGCCCGGCCTGACGCACCTTGGCGTGGTTGAAGCGCACGAAGGCCGAGGATTCGGCGGCGTAGCTGAGGGTGAACTGTTCCGATTCGTGCAGCGCTTCGCGTAATTCGGCGACCAATGCCTTGAACGACTCGGCCTGGGCTTTCGACGTAGTCATCAGCTGTCTCCCCCAAATACATCAACGTTGCTGAACACGCAGGCTGGCGAGGCATGGCCCACGCGGATCACTTGATTCGGTTCGCCCTTGCCACAGTTCGGTGTGCCCAGGACCTTGAAGGTGCTGGCATCGCCGACCGCGCTGAGGCTCTTCCAGAACTGCGCGGAAATGGCCCGGTAGTTCGGGTTCTTCACCACGCCCTTGAGTTCGCCGTTTTCGATCAACTGGCCCCATTCGCAACCGAACTGGAACTTGTTGCGCGCATCGTCGATGGACCATGAGCGGTTGGTGCTCATCAGGATGCCGTGTTCGATGTTGCTGATCAGTTGCTCGAGCGGCTGGTCGCCAGGCTCGATGTTGAGGTTGGCCATGCGGTCGATCGGCGGGCGGTTCCAGCCGCAGGCGCGACTGTTGGCGACCCCGTCGAGGCCGGCGCGGAACTGCGAGAGTGCACCACCCAAGGGGCGCAGCAGCATGCCTTGGCGAATCAGGAACTGTTTGCTGGCGGCCGTGCCGTCGTCGTCATGGCCGTAGCTGGCGAGCTGTTCCGGGATATCGGGATCGAACGTTACGTTCAACAATGTCGAGCCGTACTGCAGATGGCCGAAGTCGCCGGCCTTGACGAAGCTGGTGCCGGCATAATTACGCTCATCCCCGAGGATGCGGTCCAGTTCCAGCGGGTGGCCGATGGATTCGTGGATCTGCAGCATCATCTGGTCGGGCATCAGCAGCAGGTCGCGCGGACCTTGCGGCGTGTTCGGTGCCAGCAGCAATTGCAGCGCCTGATCGGCAATTTTCACCCCTGCGCCGATCAGTCCGCAGCGGCTGATGACATCGAAGCCACCCTGCTGACCGAAGTTTTCCCGGCCGAGTGTGCGGGTCTGGCTGTCGTTGCCGTCATAGGCGGTGACATCGAGGCCTGGGTAGACGAAGCGCTGGGCCTGACGCAGTTCGGCGCCGGCGCTGTTGAGGTAGATCTGCTCGACGTGGGTGATGCCGATGCTGACCTGCCAGCTCACCAGACGTTCGTCCTTGGGCACGGCGGCGGATTCGGCCCCCAGCAGCTGGTAGCAGTCGCTCAGGGAGGGGAACGGCTGGTCGAGGTTCGGCGAGAAATAATCGGCACGGTCGCTGGATACCGCCTGGTCGCGCAGATCCAGCAAGGCGTGAGGCTTGAGCCGGCGCGCCTGCTGTTCGGCGCGCTCAAGGGCGGCTTGCAGGCCTTGCTGCGACAGATCGTTGGTGGCGGCATAGGCTTCGACGCCGTTGACCCGCACGGTCAGCATCGCCCCTTCGTCGCGGCTCAGGCTCGGCGGTTCGGCGACGTTCTTGCGCACCGACAGGTACTGGCCGGACTCGCGCACATAACGCAGGGAAAAGAATTCGGCGCCCGTGCGCAAGGCAGCAAAGCGCTGCTTGAGCTGGGGGTGGAAATCGAACATTCGGGAACCTCCTTGGTATGGAGTGGCGGTGCAGCGGTGCGGCGAGGGGATGAAGCGATTGCGCGGCACTAGAGTAGGCCTGTGCGTGGGGAGGATCAAGGGCGGATGGCGGGGGGGGGAAATTGCGCACTGCAGAGGACGCGTGACAGGTTTGCTGACGATTGAAGTTCGCGAACACCCCATTGCGGCTTGCTCGCGATCAATCCCTCTGTCAGTCAAGGCGCTGTTTTCAAGCGCTCAGGTAGGCGAACGCTGCCACATAAATGAACAGGCTTGCAAAGAAAGAAGGCAGGATTTTTTTTGTTTTGACGACCGCAATGAAGGTGCCCACCAGCAAGAACAGCTTCACTGCATCCATCATCTGAAACTGCCTTATCAGCGTAAGCGCATCCATCTTGTTGAACGCGGTGTCGTAGATGATGACCCCCAACATGGCTTGCGCGCTGTAGCTGATGAACCGATAAAAGGAACCCTGGGTTCGGGTGAGCGCAGTGCTGTTTTTGAAGGCAAAGGGCAGGGCACGAAATGCAAAGGCGGTAACGGCGGAGAATGCAATAAGAAGCCAGATTGTCATGAAGCTACGTTGCCTCGTTTTTTGTAATTGTTTTCGATGAGTACGACCAGTCCGCCAATTATAAAAGGCGTGCAGAGCAAGCTGTAATCCTTGAATAGATAGATCAGCAATGGTGCACCGACAAAGCCCAGCCAATAACTTGATACTTCCGCGTAATGAGGCCAGTGCTTGCCGGCCAACGCTGTAAATTGGAGGGGTAATAGCAGTGTCATCGCAGCATAGATGACCGGTGAGGTAAGTCCTGCACCGGCGACGAAACCGATGTAGGTACAGATAATCGATACACCAAATATTGGGATGCCAAGGCCTATCATGTAAGTGAAGGGGCGATCGGTTTTCCGCTTGAATCGAGTAAGGCAGCCTGTGAATATCGAGGGAGTGATGAGGATCAGGGACGCCATGGTTTTCGTGGTTGAAGTGCTCCTTATATAAGGTGCCAGTGTCGCGGAGAGCAGCACGAAACGAGCATTGAGCGCAACGATGATGGGGAGCAATATCCATCCGTCGTTATAGCTTTGTATCAGCAAAAACTGCAGCGGGGTGGAAAATATCAACAGGGTCGTTGCGAGCGCTTGGCTCAGTGATAATGATTGTGTCGCGCTTAAAACACCTATGGATAAGTACAGGAAAATGAACGCAACGCCAAACGTGATCGCGTCCCGTGCACCTTCAATAAAAACGTTGCTGGCCGAAGAGCGAATCGATACATCCGGAGTCCCCATCAATGAACCACCCCGTTGTCTCGGAAATAACTTAGGACCTTGGGGTAGTCGATATCAGGCATGTCCTTGATTTCCATTAAAACTGCTCGTGTCCGATTGAATTGGGGCGCGGATAGTAATGGAGGTTTTTATGTTAGTGTGAATACATGTGTTGCGAGTTTTGTGGAAGTGTTTGTAATTGTTTTTAGTTACTTGTTGTGATGATTGTTGTTTGTTTAAAGCGGTATGTGCTAGCCAAAAAAAACCGCCAACCCGGGAAGGTTGACGGTTTTGTTTGAAGCCAGTTCGCTAGTGGTTAAGCCGTCTGGTCCACTTCACGCATAGGCTTGCCCTTCACCGGCGCATCGCCCGCTACGTAGTAATCGGCCTTGCTGCGCGGCAATGGCTGGCGGCCACGGATCTTGTCGGCGATTTTCTCGGCCATCATGATCGTCGGCGCGTTCAGGTTGCCGGTGGTGATTATCGGCATGATCGACGCATCGACCACGCGCAGGCCTTGCATGCCATGCACGCGACCTTCGCCATCGACCACGGCCATTTCATCGGTGCCCATCTTGCACGAGCAGGACGGGTGGAACGCGGTTTCGGCGTGTTCGCGGATGAACTTGTCCAGCTGCTCATCGGTTTGCACTTCGATGCCCGGGCTGATTTCGCGACCACGGAAGGCGTCCAGCGCAGGTTGCTGCATGATTTCACGGGTCAGGCGGATGCCATCGCGAAATTCCTGCCAGTCCTGCTCGGTGGCCATGTAGTTGAACAGGATGCTCGGGTGCTGGCGCGGGTCCTTGGACTTGGCCTGGATGCGCCCGCGGCTTGGCGAACGCATGGAGCCCATGTGCGCCTGGAAGCCGTGTTCTTTCACACCGTTGCTGCCGTTGTAGTTAATCGCCACCGGCAGGAAGTGGTATTGGATGTTCGGCCATTCGAATTCCGGACGGGTACGGATGAAACCGCCGGCTTCGAACTGGTTGCTGGCGCCGATGCCGGTGCCGTTGAACAGCCACTCGGCACCGATGGCCGGCTGGTTGTACCAGAGCAGCGACGGGTACAGCGAGACCGGTTGGGTGCAAGCGTATTGCAGGTACAGCTCAAGGTGGTCCTGCAGGTTTTCACCCACGCCCGGCAGGTCGTGGACCACCGGAATGTCGAGCTTGTTCAGCAGTTCGGCCGGGCCGACGCCGGAGCGTTGCAGGATCTGCGGCGAAGCGATGGCGCCGGAGCACAACAGCACTTCCTTGCGCGCCTTGGCTTCAACGCGCTCTTCGGCGTCGCCGACCAGGTAACGCACGCCGACCGCACGCTTGCCGTCGAACAGGATCTTGTCGGTCAGGGCGTGGGTGACGATGGTCAGGGTCGAACGCTTCTTGGCCACGTCCAGGTAACCGCGGGCGGTGGAAGCACGACGACCTTTGGGGGTCACGGTGCGGTCCATCGGGCCGAAGCCTTCCTGCTGGTAGCCGTTCAAGTCTTCGGTGCGCGGGTAACCGGCCTGCACGCCTGCATCAACCATGGCGTGGAACAGCGGGTTGTTGCCGGCTTTCGGTGTGGTCACGCTGACCGGACCGTCGCCACCGTGGTAGTCGTTCGGGCCGATGTCGCGGGTTTCCGCTTTACGGAAATACGGCAGGCAGTCCAGGTACGACCAGTCTTCCAGGCCTGGCAGTTTCGCCCAGCCGTCGTAGTCCATGGCGTTGCCGCGGATGTAGCACATGCCGTTGATCAGCGAGGAACCGCCCAGGCCCTTGCCGCGACCGCATTCCATCCGGCGATTGTCCATGTGTGGCTCTGGATCGGTTTCGTAGGCCCAGTTGTAGCGACGGCCTTGCAGCGGGAACGCCAGGGCGGCCGGCATCTGCGTGCGGAAGTCGAAACGGTAGTCCGGGCCACCGGCTTCGAGCAGCAGGACGGTGACGCCGGCGTCTTCGGTCAGACGGGTCGCCAGGGTGTTACCGGCCGAGCCGGCACCGATGATGATGTAATCGAATTCTTGGGACATTGAATGCACCCTCTTTGAAGTTGGTTCAGGTCAGGCCTCGGCGAGTGCTGCGCACTCGATCGCCAGCAGGCTGGCTCCCACAGGTATTGCGCTGTCCCTGTAGGAGCTGGCTTGCCAGCGAAAGCGGCCTCAAGGGCAATACACAACCCGGGTTAGAACACCGAGACGTAATCGCCCAGCTCGACCTGTACCGATTTGATGCGGGTGAAGTTGTTCAGCGAGCTGATCCCGTTCTCACGGCCAACACCCGACTGCTTGTAGCCGCCAACCGGCATCTTCGCGTCGGACTCGCCCCAGGCGTTGATCCAGCAGATACCGGCTTCCAGTTGATGAATCACGCGGTGGGCGCGGTTCAGGTCCTTGGTGACGATACCGGCGGCCAGGCCGAAGTCGGTGTCGTTGGCACGGCGGATCACTTCTTCTTCGGTCTCGTAGGAGAGGATCGCCATCACCGGGCCAAAGATTTCTTCACGCACGATGGTCATGTCATCGCTGCAGTCGGTGAACACGGTCGGCGCAACGAACGCGCCCTTGGCGAATTCGCCTTCGGTCAGACGCTCGCCGCCGCACAGCAGGCGTGCACCTTCTTCCTTGCCCTTGGCGATGTAGCCCAGCACGCTTTCCATGTGGGCGAAGCTGACCAGCGGGCCGAAGTTGGTGTTTTCGTCTTCCGGGTTGCCGACGCGAATGCGCGCAACGCGCTCAACGATCTTGGCTTCGAAAGCGGCTTTCAGGTGCGCCGGCACGAACACGCGGGTGCCGTTGGTGCAGACCTGGCCGGAGCTGTAGAAGTTGGCCATCATTGCGGTGTCGGCGGCGCGGTCGAGGTCGGCGTCGTCGCAGATGATCAGCGGCGATTTGCCACCCAGTTCCATGGTCACGTCTTTCAGCGAAGAGCTCGAAGCGCTGGCCATGACTTTCTTGCCCGTGTCGGTGCCGCCGGTGAACGAGACTTTCTCGATGCGTGGGTGCTCGGTCAGCCAGGTGCCGACTTCGCGGCCGCTGCCGGTCAGGACGTTGAACACGCCTGCTGGCAGGCCGGCTTCGGTGAAGATCTCGGCCAGTTTCAGGGTGGTCAGCGAGGTGACTTCGCTTGGCTTGAAGATCATCGCGTTACCGGCCGCCAGGGCCGGAGCGGATTTCCACAGGGCGATCTGGATCGGGTAGTTCCATGCGCCGATACCGGCCACGACGCCCAGCGGCTCGCGACGGGTGTAGACGAACGAGGTGGTGCGCAGCGGAATCTGCTCGCCTTCGATGGCCGGAACCAGGCCTGCGTAGTACTCCAGCACGTCGGCGCCGGTAACGATGTCGACGTAGCGGGTTTCGGAGTACGACTTGCCGGTGTCCAGGGTTTCCAGGGCGGCCAGTTCATCGTTGCGCTCGCGCAGGATGTCCACGGCGCGACGCAGGATGCGCGAACGCTCCATGGCGGTCATCGCGGCCCAGATTTTCTGGCCCTTTTCGGCGCTGACCACAGCGCGCTCGACGTCTTCCTTCGTAGCGCGTTGTACTTTTGCGAGGACTTCACCGTTAGCCGGGTTGATGGCTTCGAAAGTGGCGTCGCTGCCAGCGTCGCTGTAGCCGCCGTCGATGTAGAGTTTTTGCAGTTCGAAACGGGCCATAAAGTCCTCGCAAGTGCATTGGTTGTTGGCACGGTGCGGGTGTCGAGCGTTCTGTGTGTGCTCTAACTCACCCGCTTGGCCAGTTGGATATCCATGTATTCGTAAGCGATCTGTTGTGCCTGCCCGGTGTCGAAAGCATCTCCCGACAGCGCGCCGCGCAACCACAAGCCGTCAATCAACGCTGCCAGGCCCCGGGCGGCGGTGCGCGCCTCATCGAGCGGCAACACGCGGCGGAACTGGCAGCACAGGTTGGAATACAGACGGTGATCGTTGATCCGCTGCAACCTGTGCAAAGACGGCTGGTGCATGCTGGTGGCCCAAAAGGCCAGCCAGGTTTTCATTGCCGGGCCATTGACCTGGCTGGCGTCGAAGTTGCCTTCGATGATCACCTGCAGATGCGCCCGCGGGCTGTCATCTGTCAGCGCCAGTCGGCGCGCGGTGACGTTCTCGCTCAGCACAGTCATCAAGTACCCCATGGTGGCGGCGATCAGGCCATTCTTGTCCTGAAAGTAGTGACTGATGATGCCATTCGAGACACCGGCCAAACGGGCGATCAGCGCAATGCTGGCGTCCCCCATTCCGACCTGGTCGACCGCCAGCAATGTGGCTTCGATCAACTGCTGGCGACGGATGGGTTGCATACCGACCTTGGGCATCTTGCACATCTCCTTAGGCCTTCCGGCAGACGCAGGACGTCTATCGGATTGAGGGCCAGTCTATTTTGTTTTGATTGAACGTTCAATCAACAAAGAATAAGATCTGCGACAAATCGTCGCTGCCTACAGGTTTTTCCGACGCGTAGCGGCGAAAAAAACGACTTCCGTAAATGCTCGAAACCTACGCGCCACGGCGCTCAAGGGGCTTCGGGCCCTTTGGGGTTGTCTTTATATCACCCGCTGGTCGGCTGCCCACTAACCGATTGGTCGGGTAACCCGTTTGTCTTGCGTTCTTCTCTCGCACTGCCCGGAGCATCTGTGCCATGAGTTCTGCCTCGCTAATAAAGACCCCACCCGAGAAGGTGACGGTCAACGGTTGGGTGTTCTACACCTCTACCGCGTTGATTCTGTTGTTGACCGCCATTCTGATCATCGCCCCGCAAGAGGCCGGCAGACTGCTCGGTATGGCGCAAGCCTGGTTGTCCCGTAGCTTCGGCTGGTACTACATGGTGGTGATTGCCGCCTACCTGATCTTCGTGGTCGGCCTGGCGTTCTCGTCCTACGGCAAATTGAAACTGGGCAGCAAGGACGACACCCCGGACTTCAGCTACGGCGCTTGGGCGGGGATGCTGTTCTCGTCGGGTATCGGCATCTCGCTGCTGTACTTCGGTGCTTCCGAGCCGCTGGACCACTACTTCAACCCGCCGGAAGGCGTGGCCGGCAGCAACCTTGCCGCCCGTCAGGCGGTTCAGCTGACCTTCCTGCACTGGGGCCTGCATGGCTGGGCGATCTACGCGCTGGTCGGCCTGGCGGTGGCGTATTTCGCCTACCGGCATAACCAGCCGCTGGCGTTGCGTTCGGCGCTGTATCCGCTGGTGGGCGAGCGTTGGGTCAAGGGCGCGGCCGGGCATGCGGTGGACGGCTTCGGCATGTTCGTGACCCTGCTGGGCCTGGTGACCAACCTGGGGATTGGTTCGCTGCAGGTGTCGTCGGGCCTGGAAAACCTGTTCGGCATGGAGCACAGCAACACCAACCTGCTGATCGTGATCATCGTGATGAGCACCGTGGCGACCATCGCTGCCGTGTCCGGGGTGGAAAACGGCATTCGTCGCCTGTCCAACCTCAACATCGTGCTGTTCAGCGGCCTGCTGATTTTCGTCCTGCTGTTCGGCCCGACCCTGCACCTGCTCAACGGCTTCGTGCAAAACGTCGGTGACTACCTCAACGGCGTGGTGCTGAAGACCTTCGACCTGTATGTGTACGAAGGCGACAGCGAGAAGTCCGACCGCTGGTTGGGCCTGTGGACCCTGTTCTACTGGGCCTGGTGGATTTCCTGGGCGCCATTCGTGGGCATGTTCATCGCGCGTATTTCCCGTGGTCGCACGGTGCGTGAACTGGTGGCTGGCGTATTGCTGATTCCGCTGGGTTTCACCCTGGCGTGGCTGTCGATCTTCGGTAACTCGGCCCTGGACCTGGTGATGAACCACGGGGCGGTGGAGCTCGGGAAGACGGCGCTGGAGCAGCCGTCCATGGCGATCTACCAGTTGCTTGAGCATTACCCGGCGTCGAAAGTGGTGATCGGCGTGTCGATCTTCGTGGGTTTCGTGTTGTTCCTGACACCGGCGGATTCCGGCGCGGTGATGATGGCCAACCTGTCGTGCAAAGGCGGCAACGTCGATGAAGATGCGCCGCACTGGCTGCGGATCTTCTGGTCTGTGGTGATCACCCTGGTGACCATCGGCCTGCTGTTCGCCGGTAACTTCGAAGCCATGCAAACCATGGTGGTGCTGGCCGGCCTGCCGTTCTCGGTGGTGTTGGTGTGCTTCATGTTCGGCTTGCACAAGGCCATGCGCCAGGACGTGCAGATCGAACAGGAGCAAGCGGAACTGGCGGCCCGTGGTCGTCGTGGTTTCAGCGAGCGCTTGACCCAGCTGGACCTGCAACCGAGCCAGTCGGTGGTGCAGCGCTTCATGGACAAGCATGTGAGCCCTGCCTTGCAGGATGCGACCACGCAAATGCGCGCCCAGGGCCTGGAAGTGCAGACGTTGCTGGGCAAGTCCAAGCGTTGCATGGGCGTGCGGGTGGAGATGGAAGAGGGCAACCCGTTTGTCTACGAAGTCAGCCTGGATGGTTACCTGGCTACGCCCACCGAGTCGGCTCAATCCGATGAGGCGCGTCAGCGTTACTACCGCGCCGAGGTGTACCTGCACAACGGCAGCCAGGACTACGACCTGATGGGCTTCACTCAGGATCAGATCACCCGTGATGTGCTCGATCAGTTTGAAAGCCATCGGCAGCTCCTTGGCCGGGTCTATAGCTAAGTTGTGAGGGGCGCGGTGTTTCAGTGACACCGCGTCGCATTCTTCGCGAGCAAGCCCGCTCCCACAGGTGACCGAGTTCTACCAGAGGAATGCTGTCAACTGTGGGAGCGGGCTTGCTCGCGAAGGGGCCATTAGCCACGAAGCTGCATCGCCCGATATCCGCATAAACAAAAACGCCGCGATCCTCTCGCGGCGTTTTTGTGTCTGTTGCCTTACCCCAGGTTCTTGCCGAGCAGCGCGTGGTACAGCTCGCTGTCGCCGAGAATCCCCACCACATGGTTGTTGTCGTGCAGCACCAGCTTGTTGCCGGTCTGGTAGCGGATCTGCAGCGCATCGCGCATGCCGATATTCGAATCCACCAGCGTCGGCCGGCGACCCAGGCCTTCAACCGCCTGGCCCGGTACCCAGTTCTGCAGATCCAGGCTCGAGCCGTTCTGGCGTGCGCCCTTGATGGTGTTGCCTTCGGCCAGGTCGAGCCACGAATCGCCACCCGGATCGAGGCACACCGAACCGTTGATGCGCTTGCAGTTGTCCAGGGTGCGCATCAGGCTGCGACCGCACAACACGTTCAGCGGGTTGGTGTGGGCGACGAAGGTGCGCACATAGTCGTCCGCAGGGTTGAGGACGATTTCTTCAGGCTTGCTGTACTGGATGATCCGGCCGTCTTTCATGATCGCGATACGGCTGCCGAGCTTCAGGGCTTCATCAAGGTCGTGGCTCACGAAGACGATGGTCTTGCTCAGCTTGCGTTGCAGTTCCAGCAGTTCGTCCTGCAGGCCCTGGCGGATCAGCGGGTCGAGCGCGGAGAACGGTTCGTCCATCAGCAAAATATCGGCGTCCATCGCCAGCGCGCGGGCCAGGCCCACACGTTGCTGCATGCCGCCGGACAGCTCATCGGGTTTCTTGTTGCGCCATTGGGTCAGGCCTACCAGTTCGAGTTTTTCATCGACCAGCTTCTTGCGTTCCTTCTCCGGACGGCCCTGCATTTCCAGGCCGAAGCTGATGTTCTCGCGCACCGTCAGCCAAGGCATCAGGGCGAACTTCTGGAACACCATGGCGATGCGCTTGGTGCGCATCATTTTCAGTTCGGCCGGGGTACAGGCAGCAATGTTGATCTGCTTGCCTTCGTGCTCGACGTACAGCTTGCCACGGCTGACGGTGTTGAGGCCGTTGATGCAACGCAACAGGCTGGATTTGCCGGAGCCGGACAGGCCCATCAGCACGCAGATTTCACCTTTTTCGATATCCAGGCTGGCCTTTTCCACGCCAACGATTTGCCCGGTCTTTTTCAGGATCTCGCTGCGGGTCAAACCTTGATCGAGAAGCTTCAGGGCCTCGCGCGGATCCTTGGTGAAGATTACGTCGACGTCTTCGAAGCGAATTATGCTCATGCGTCACCCCCTACTTTAGCGTCGGGTTGTTTGCAGATACGGTCGAGCATGATCGCCAGCAGTACGATCGCCAGGCCTGCTTCGAAGCCCAGGGCGATATCAGCGGTATTCAGTGCGTTGACCACGGGTTTGCCCAGGCCGTCGGCGCCCACCAGTGCCGCGATCACTACCATCGACAGCGACAGCATGATGCACTGGGTGATGCCGGCCGCGATGCTTGGCATGGCGTGGGGCAGTTCGATACGTGAGAGCAGTTGACGGCGCGAGCAGCCGAAGGCCTTGCCGGCGTCCATCAATTCTTGCGGGACATCGCGGATGCCCAGGTAGGTCAGGCGGATGGGCGCGGCAATCGCGAACACCACCGTGGAGATCAGGCCCGGGACCACACCCAGACCGAAGAGAGTCAGGGTAGGAATGAGGTAGACGAAGGTCGGCACGGTCTGCATCAGATCGAGCACCGGACGCATCATGGTGTAGAACATCGGTTTGTGCGCGGCGACGATGCCCAACGGCACGCCGATCAATACGCAGACCAGGGTGGCGAACAACACCTGGGCGAGGGTTTCCATGGTTTCCTGCCAGTACCCCAGGTTGAGGATCAGCAGGAAGGAGGCAATGACGAAGGCGGTGAGGCCCCATTTGCGCTGGATGAAGTGGGCAAGTATTGCGATTAGGCCGATCAAGACCAGCGGGTTGAACCAGGTCAGCGCAAACGTCACGCCGTGGATCATCGTTTCCAGTGACACGGCAATTGCGTCGAAGGTGTTGGCGCCGTGTTGCGTCAACCATTCAACGAAGCCTGCGATGTACTGGCCTAGAGGTATTTTCTGATCAATCAGCATGGTAGTGAACGTCCGCATGCAAGGAGATAAACAGCCCGGGCGGGCGAACCCGCCCGGCATAAGCGATTACTGTGCGAGCTTGGCTTTCACGGCCTCCAGGCCAGGTTTACCGTCAATGGTGGTCACGCCAGCGAGCCAGGTATCGAGCACCTGGGGATTCTTTTTCAGCCAGGCCTTGGCGGCCGCGTCAGGCTTCATTTTGTCGTCCAGGATGTTGCCCATCAGTTCACTTTCCATGTCGACGGTGAACTCCAGGTTCTTCAGCAACTGACCGACGTTGCTGCATTCCGAGGCGTAGCCCTTGCGGGTGTTGGTCGCCACGGTGGCGGCGCCAAAATCGGGGCCGAAGAAGTCGTCGCCGCCGGTCAGGTATTGAATCTTGAAGCGCTTGTTCATCGGGTGCGGGGCCCAGCCCAGGAACACCACGGCGGTGTCGCGTTTCTGCGCGCGGTCGACCTGCGACAGCATGCCGGCCTCGCTGGACTCGACGACCTTGAAGCCGGCGTCCTTGAGGCCGAAGGCGTTCTTGTCGATCATACTCTGGATCAGGCGGTTGCCGTCGTTGCCCGGCTCGATGCCGTAGATCTTGCCGTCCAGTTCCTTCTTGAACTTGGCGATGTCGGCGAAATCATGCAGCCCTTTGTCATACAGCGCCTGAGGCACGGCGAGGGTGTATTTGGCGCCCTTGAGGTTGGTGCGCACGGTGTCCACGGTGCCGGCATCGCGGTAGGGCTTGATGTCGTTTTCCATGGTCGGCATCCAGTTGCCCAGGAAAACGTCCATGTTCTTGCCGTCGGCCAGGGACTTGTAGGTCACGGGCACGGAAATCATGGTGGTCTTGGTCTTGTAGCCGAGGGCGTTGAGCACGACGCTGGTGGTCGCGGTTGTCGCGGTAATGTCGGTCCAGCCGACGTCTGAGAAGTTTACGGTGTTGCATTGGGCCGGTTCGGCGGCTTGCGCCAGAACCGGCAGACTAAGCAGGGCGGCCAACAACAACGACGGGGAACCTTTCATGGATGGACTCCTTGGTGTTTTTTTTGGCAGTGTTTCCGACTGGAACCACCGCACTTATAGGTTGCGGTTGGATGGCGTTTTGGAGACAGCTCTACCACGGCGCCTTGCAATCGAGTCGATACGATCATGTACCAGTGAAAATCTGACGCCTACAGGGTGCGTCGTAACCAGTACAGGGATGGTCGCATCCAGTGTCGGTGACGTCGTTTACAGCTTTTTTCAGCCTCTTTTGTCCGTCTGAACCGCAAAAAAACGGCGCAAACACGACGTGAAAGACACGCGGCGTTCGTGGACATGAGTGCGTCGGTGTGAGACGTCGAACGACAGGATAAAAGCCTGATGATGCGGCCATCCCGACGGATTGCAGCTTGAGCGTAGCAGCTCCGTCACCGGGCGCTTTTGCGCCTGGGCGTTGGCACATCCAGGAGTCCGGCAGCAATGGCTATCAGTGTTTTCGACCTGTTCAAAATCGGCATCGGCCCGTCCAGTTCACACACCGTGGGGCCTATGCGGGCGGCGGCGTTGTTCGTGCAGGGTTTGCGTGAGCGGGGGCTGCTCGAGCAGGTTCGGCGAGTCGAAGTTCAGCTCTTTGGGTCGCTGTCGGCCACCGGTATCGGCCACGGCAGCGACAACGCGGTGATCATGGGATTGATGGGCGAGTGGCCGGATGCAATCGATCCGTCGCAAATCGGCCTGCGCATCGACATCCTGCGCGAAACGGATACGTTGTTGCTCGACGGCCGTTTGCCGGTCCCGTTCATCTGGTCCAGGGACATGCGCCTGATCGATGAAAACCTGCCGTTTCACCCCAATGCCATGACCCTGATTGTCGAAGGAGATGACGGCGAGTTGCATCGCGACACCTACTATTCGGTCGGCGGCGGTTTTGTCGTCGATGAGGCGCAAGCCAGCAGCGGGGTGGTCGACATGGATCGCACCGAGCTGCCGTACGATTTTTCCAGCGCGGCCGAGCTGCTGGAGCTGTGTAAAACGCACAACCTGCGGGTGGCCGAACTGATGATGGCCAACGAGAAGGTCTGGCGCAGCGAAGAGGAAATCCGCAGTGGCCTGATGCACCTGTGGCGCGCCATGCAGGATTGCGTCGAGCACGGCCTCAAGCACGAGGGCATCCTGCCCGGTGGCCTGAATGTGCGCCGTCGCGCGGCGAAATTGCATCGCAGCCTGCAGGAGCTGAACAAACCCAACGTGATCGGCTCGACCCTGAGCGCCATGGAGTGGGTCAACCTGTTTGCCCTGGCGGTCAACGAAGAGAACGCCGCCGGCGGGCGCATGGTCACGGCGCCGACCAATGGCGCGGCGGGGATCATTCCGGCGGTGTTGCACTACTTCATGAAATTCAGCGAGGACGTGACCGACGCCAATGTCGTCGACTACCTGCTCGGCGCGGCTTCGGTGGGGATCCTGTGCAAGAAGAACGCCTCGATCTCCGGGGCCGAAGTCGGATGCCAGGGCGAAGTCGGTTCGGCCTGCGCCATGGCGGCGGCGGGTTTGGCGGAAATCCTCGGGGCCACACCGGAACAACTGTGTAACGCGGCGGAAATCGGCCTGGAGCACAACTTGGGACTCACGTGCGATCCGGTGGGCGGCCTGGTGCAGGTGCCGTGTATCGAGCGCAATGCGATTGCTGCGGTGAAAGCGATCAACGCTGCGCAGATGGCTTTGCGCGGCGATGGTCAGCACTTTATCTCGCTGGATCGGGTGATCCGCACGATGCGCGATACCGGTGCCGATATGCATGACAAATATAAGGAGACGTCGCGGGGTGGGTTGGCGGTAAGCGCGGTGGAGTGCTGAGACCGTGTCGATCCTATCGCCAGCAGGCTGGCTCCCACAGTAGATTTGGATCGGCCACAAAACCTGTGGGAGCCAGCCTGCTGGCGATGGGGCCAGACCAGTCAAAACTGCGCGTTAAGTGAACACCCGATTTAAAACACGCCACCTTTTGGCGCGTCGCTTACAGATAAGTACCTGACTTCAAAATCAGGACCACTCCTGTCCCTGACCACCCGTCACCCGTGCCTGCGGTGACACTCTTGCAGGGCTCGCCGCAGCCCTGTTCCCACAAGTGCTACCGATTTGCTCACACGCAACGGGGCAGAGCGCTTGCCGCCATTGATGGCACTTATAACCCCTACTCCCGCCGCGTCATATATAGACACATTCCGACGTCGTTTTCAGGAGTTATTGAACGCGCATTCAAATTTAGGCATGGCAATTGCTCTGTCATTACAAAGCCCGTCTCCCACGCGAGAACGATGGCAATAACAAGAGCCTCCGCCTGAGGCCATCACCCGCTTTGTGTGAGGAGATACCGCGATGACGACGTTCAACTCCGGGGCCCAACCCCAGAACCGTGCGCCTCAATCCATCGGCTTTCTGCTGCTGGACAATTTCACGCTGATTTCCCTGGCCTCCGCAGTCGAACCGCTGCGCATGGCCAACCAGTTGTCCGGCCGTGAGCTGTATCGCTGGACCACCCTCACCGTCGATGGCGGTCAAGTCTGGGCCAGTGACGGTTTGCAAATCACCCCTGACGCTTCCATGCACAAAGCGCCTCCCATGGACACCGTGATCGTCTGCGGTGGTATCGGCATTCAACGCACTGTTACCCGCGAACACGTGTCCTGGCTGCAGAGCCAGGCCCGTCAGTCCCGTCGCCTGGGTGCAGTCTGCACCGGTAGCTGGGCCCTGGCCTGCGCCGGCCTGCTGGACGGTTTCGATTGCAGTGTGCACTGGGAATGCCTGGCGGCGATGCAGGAAGCGTTTCCGCGGGTGGCCATGAGTACCCGCCTGTTCACCCTCGACCGTAACCGCTTCACCAGCTCCGGTGGCACCGCGCCGCTGGACATGATGCTGCACCTGATCAGCCGCGATCACGGTCGCGAGCTGTCGGCCGCGATCTCGGAGATGTTCGTCTACGAGCGCATCCGCAACGAACAGGATCACCAGCGCGTGCCGCTCAAGCACATGCTCGGCACCAATCAGCCGAAGTTGCAGGAAATCGTCGCGCTGATGGAAGCCAACCTCGAAGAGCCGATCGACCTCGACGAACTGGCGGTGTACGTCGCCGTGTCCCGTCGTCAGCTCGAGCGGCTGTTCCAGAAGTACCTGCATTGCTCGCCGTCGCGTTACTACCTGAAACTGCGCCTGATCCGCGCGCGGCAACTGCTCAAGCAAACGCCGATGTCGATCATCGAAGTGGCGTCGGTCTGTGGCTTCGTGTCCACGCCGCACTTCTCCAAGTGCTACCGCGAATACTTCGGCATTCCGCCGCGTGACGAGCGTGTGGGTTCCAACACCACGCAACAGGTGGCGATGATGCCGCTGCCACAGGCGTTGGTGCTGTCGCCTTTGTCGGGGCCGTTGTCGGCGCTGAGTCAGGCGCGTAATGAGTCGACGTTTGCCAGTGTAAGGCTCTAGACCGAGGCGCCTTCATTCGCGAGCAAGCCCGCTCCCACATTCAACCGCATTCCCATGATGGAACTCGGTTGAATGTGGGAGCGGGCTTGCTCGCGAAGGTGTCTTAACGGGCAGTGCGGCTCTGCTGGTACTCCGCCAATGCCGGCAGCAATTGCCTGTCAATGGCCTGGCGCACCGCCGGCAGGATCGTCGCGCTGCTGGTGTACATCTGCTTGACCATTGTGCGCAGCTCGGTGGCCCGTTCGTTGTTCAAACCTCGCACCGCAAACTCGCAAGCCTGCTCGGCGGTGGCGCCGGTCGGCACTTGAAAGCCCAATGACTTGAGCTGGCCCAACAGGTCTTCCTGGTCTATCAAATCGGCGTGCATCATGACGCTAATCCTTCTTCTGGGAATGATGTCGTGGCTCGATTCTGGTAGTGGCACGCAGTGGCGGCAAGGGCGATTTGTCGTTATGGCAGCATTGACTATGAACAGGTCGTTTTCGGGCTATTTCCCTGCGCTGAGAGTCGGCACACTGGACCCAGCTCGCTTCACGAGGGTTTGGTCACCTTCCCACGGCAGCTCCTCAACAGTACCCTCTGCCTCGATCCTGTCACGGCTTGATCGGGGCTTTTTTTTGCCTGTGAATCTCCCACATTGGATCAATGTCGTGCACAGATCCCCTGTGGGAGCGGGTTAGCTCGCGAAGAACGATGACGCGGTCTAGCGTTGCAACACAAGAATGCGCGACAACAACTCATCTCGATCCACATAACACCCCTGGAAATGCCGCGCCCCGGTGGCGGGATCAAACGCATTGCGCGCATGCAAAGTGCGACGGTTGTCGAAGCACCAGAGCTCGCCCGGATTGAGCCTTTGCATCAGCCTGAATCGGGGCTCGCGCGTCATCGCAATGAAGCGGCGATAGGCGTGATACAGCCTGGGCATCTGCTCCACCGACGCATCGAACGGCCCCCGCAGAAAGTTCGCCATGCGAATCTCCGACACCTGCCCCAAAGCATCCAGGGCGATGATCGGCGCGAGGCAACGGTAGTCGCTGTGGCGGTCCTTGTTGCGAAACTCCACGGGGATCTTGCAAAGGCTGGTGAATGCCTCCGGGTCTTCGCGGCGCAAGGCGTCGGCGATGGCAAAACCGTCGACGAAAATACTCTCGCCACCCTCGGCATCGTTGACCAGGCAATGCAGGAATTGCAGCCCCGGTTGTAACTCCCGGGTCGGCAGATCGCTGTGCAACGGCAAGTTGAAAGCGGTGTAGGCGTTGCTGTCGGCATCGGCCTTGGATTGCACGTTGAACAGCACGCCGAAATTGCTCTCGCGGATGAAGGAAATGCGCTGGGCGATCAGCTTCAGCGAGCCGGGCTCGGTGGGGACGCCACGGACTTGGGTCAGGCCGGTGTCGCGCACAGCCAGCAGCCATTGCAGCAGGGCGTCGTTGTCCTTCATCAGCGCTTGATAGTCGAACACCGGCAATTGCAGATCACTGTGCCAAAGCCTGGCCTTGGGCTTGCCGGCCAGGCGCTCAGCGCGGGATTCGTCGTCATAGGCGTGGGCCCGCAACCAGCCGGGGTCGAAGCGGCTGAGGTGGCCATCCTGCCATTGCACGCTCAGGCAACCTTCAGCGTCGATGCTGGTTTGGGCGGGCATCAGGTTTTCTGGTACATCGACGATTTCCAGCACCTGTTCGCGGGTCACCGTGTAGACGCATGACGGGCACGGGCAATTGTCCCGCAGCCAGGGGTGGTGAAAGGGGCTGACGCGGTTGTCGGCCCACTTCACCAGGACACGATCGGCCATGGCCTGCACGCCGGTCAGCGCGCTGATCAATGGATAAGTACGGAAGTCGGCAAAAGCGGCGGCGGTGTTCATGGGATCTCCTGGTTATTTTTTTGGCGGTAATGCGATCACTCGGCCGACGTAGGCGGGGGCGGGCAGGTCGGTCTGTTCGGCGACGATGGCTTGCAGTTTGCCCAGGGTATCTTCGCTGAATGGTGTAGAGCGCGGCCCGGCGAGGTCGACGTGCAGCAGCATTTGTTCATTACCCGCGAGCTCCTGGTCGTCACCGACCCGATGCAGGCTGTGATAGAGGTGCAGGCGTTTGCTGTCGTGGGCAATGATTTGTGTATGCACCTCGACCTCGGCGTCGAGCTTCACTTCGTGCAGGTAATTGAGGTGCAGTTCGAGGGTGAACAGCGAGTTGCCGCTGGCTTCGCGGTTGTTGCTGTCCATGCCGAGGCGATCCATCAGGGCGTCAGTGGCGTAGCTGAAGATCAGCAGGTAGAACGCGTCGCGCAGATGGCCGTTGTAGTCGACCCAGTCGGGGATGATTCTGGTTTGGTAGGTGGTGAGGGCGGGCATGTCATCAAGTCCTGAAGTCATGAAAACCTGTAGGAGCCGGCTTGCTGGCGATGGCGAAGTTAGCAACACCGCAGAGGTGGCGGATGTACCGGCCTCATCGCTGGCAAGCCAGCTCCTACAGGGATCAGCGGTGTTTATTCGGCAAATGCCATCCCATGCTTCTCTTTGGTGGTCTTCACCGCTTCCAGCACGGCCAGCAGGCAGTCATCACGATAGCGCTCCAGCGCCGAAATGCTGTGTTTGCCCAACTGATCGCTGGTGCCGTCCACCACATCGTCGATCAACTTGTCGGTCAGCTCCGGCGCCGGCAGGTAGGTCCACGGCAACTGCAAGGCCGGGCCGAACTGGGCCATGAAGTGGCGCATGCCGGCGTCGCCGCCGGCCAGAGTGTAGGTCAGGAACGTGCCCATGAACGACCAGCGCAAACCGGCGCCAAAACGGATCGCATCGTCGATTTCGCCGGTGGTCGCCACACCGTCGTTGACCAGGTGCAACGCCTCGCGCCACAGCGCTTCGAGCAGGCGGTCGGCGATGAATCCTGGCACTTCCTTGCGCACGTGCAGCGGGCGCATGCCGAGGGATTCGTAGACTTTCATCGCCGCTTGCACGGCTTCGGGGGCGGTGTTCTTGCCGCCGACCACCTCCACCAATGGCAACAGGTAAACCGGATTGAACGGGTGCCCGACCACGCAGCGTTCCGGGTGAGTCGAACTCTCGTAAAACTCGCTCGGCAGCAGGCCGGAAGTGCTGGAACCGATCAAGGCATCGGGCTTGGCCGCGGCGCTGATCTTGCTGTGCAGTTCCAGTTTCAGTTCAAGGCGTTCAGGGGCGCTTTCCTGGATGAAATCGGCGTCGCGCACGCATTCTTCAATGGTCGCGACAAAGCGCAGGCGATCCTGCGAGGCGCCAGGTGCCAGGCCCTGTTTTTCCAGGGCGCCCCAGGCATTGGCGACGCGTTTGCGCAGGGCGGCCTCGGCACCCGGCGCCGGGTCCCAAGCCACCACGTCCAGGCCATGGGCGAGGGCACGGGACACCCAGCCGCTGCCGATGACACCGCTGCCCAGCGCTGCGAAGATTTTGATTTCGGTAATGAAGGTCATGGCAACTTCCTGAAGAGTTCGGTGAACCCCTGTAGGAGCCGGCTTGCCGGCGAAGGCGATTTCAGCACCGCAGAAGATGCGGCGGATTTACCGGCCTCTTCGCCGGCAAGCCGGCTCCTGCAGGGGTAGGGTGTAAGTGCAATCAACCGCGCTGGGTCAGGCCCATTTTCTTGCGGCCTTCAGCCGGGGTCAGCACACGAGCGCCGAGGCGGCTGAGGATTTCTGTCGCACGCTCGACCAACTGGCCGTTGGTCGCCAGCACGCCCTTGTCCAGCCACAGGTTGTCTTCCAGCCCGACGCGCACGTTGCCACCCAACAGCACGGCTTGCGCGGCCATCGGCATTTGCATGCGGCCGATGCCGAAACCGGCCCAGACGGCGTCTGCAGGCAGGTTGTCGACCATGGCTTTCATGGTGGTGGTGTCGGCCGGCGCACCCCACGGGATGCCCAGGCACAGTTGGAACAGCGGGTTGTCGAGCAGGCCTTCCTTGATCATCTGTTTGGCGAACCACAGGTGACCGGTGTCGAAAATCTCCAGCTCGGCCTTCACGCCCAGCTCCTGGATGCGTTTGGCGCCAGCACGCAGCTGCGCCGGGGTGGAGACGTAGATGGTGTCGCCATCGCCAAAGTTCAGCGTGCCGCAATCGAGGGTGCAGATTTCCGGCAGCAGTTCTTCGACATGGGCCAGGCGGGTCAGCGGGCCGACCAGGTCGGTGTTCGGGCCGAACTCCATCGGCTTCTCGCCAGCGCCGATTTCCAGGTCACCACCCATACCGGCGGTGAGGTTGACGATGATGTCGACATCGGCCTCGCGGATGCGCTCCATCACTTCGCGGTACAGCGCCACGTCGCGGCTGAACTTGCCGGTTTCAGGATCGCGGACATGGCAGTGAACCACGGTGGCGCCGGCCTTGGCGGCTTCCACGGCGGCAGCGGCGATCTGTTTCGGGGTGACCGGCACGTGTGGGCTCCTGGCGGTCGTGTCGCCAGCACCGGTGAGTGCGCAGGTGATGATGACGTCGTGGTTCATTTTTCGGTTCCTTACAGGCGTAGTGGTTCCGTTCGCAGCCCGTTCGGGCTGCGAATCGGTGGTTCAAGTCAGGGGGTTATTTGCTGGTCAGCTTGAGGTTCTCAGCCGCCGGCTTGCCATCGAAGGTGGTCACGCCTTCGAGCCAGCGCTGTTTGTCTTGCGGGTGATCGTTCAGCCACTGTTTGGCCGATTCGAAGGCGTCCTTGTGATCCAGTAGTGGCTGCATCATGCGGCTCTCGTCTTCGGCGGTGAACGTCAGGTTGCTCAGCAGGCGTCCGATGTTGGGGCACTGTTCGGCATATTTCGGCGCGGTGACGGTCCAGACCGTGGCCATGCCTTCGTTAGGGCCGAGGGCGTCGTCGCTGCCGGTGAGGTAGGTCATCTGCACGTTGACGTTCATCGGGTGCGGCGCCCAGCCGAAGAACACCACGGCTTCCTTGCGGCGCACCGCGCGATCCACCGCCGCGAGCATGCCGGCTTCGCTGGATTCGACCAGTTGGAACTTGCCGAGGCCGAACTGGTTCTTGGCGATCATCGCCTTGATCTGGGTGTTGGCGCCCGAGCCGGGCTCGATGCCGTAGATCTTGCCGCCCAGTTCTTTTTCGAACCTGGCGATGTCGGCGAAGGTTTTCAGGCCCTTGTCTGCAAGATAAGTCGGAACGGCGAGGGTGGCGCGGGCATCTTTCAGGCTGGGTGCTTCAAGCACCTTGACCTGATTGGCGTCGACGAACGGGGTGATGGTCTGGGTCATCAGCGGGTTCCAGTAACCCAGGAACAGGTCCAGGCGCTGATCGCGGATCCCGGCGAAGATGATTTGCTGGGAGGCGCTGGTTTGTTTGGTGTTGTAGCCGAGGCCGTCGAGCAATACCTGGGTCATCGCACTGGTGGCGATCACGTCGGTCCAGTTCACCACGCCCATGCGTACATTCTGGCAAGAGGCGGGTTCCGCGGCCATGACGCTGGCGCTCAGCAAAGCGGTACCACTGAGTGCAAGAACACAGCTGCTGATCAGTCGTTTCATTCTCAGGTTCCTCGGCAGTTTCATTATTGTGAGTTCCGGCGTCTGATGCGCCGGTGATGACAAGTTACGCAGCTAAGCGGCCATGAAAGCGCACTGCGGCGACCAGCTCTTGCACTGCAGCGACCTGTGCTCTTGAATGGCTGTTGCAAGTGGCGTATCAACGTCCTCACGCTACCCGCCCTCTCGTTACCGGCCATCGAGTGCGCACCATGTCCCAGGATTTCTACTTCTTGTTGATGCCGGGTTTCTCGGCCATTGGATTTATCTCGGCCATCGAGCCGTTGCGGGTCGCCAATCGTTTTCGTGGCGAGTTGTATCGCTGGCATGTATTGAGCGCCGATGGCGGGGCAGTGCTGGCCAGCAACGGCATGTCGGTCAACGCCGACGCGGCACTGGAGCCGTTGAAGAAGGGCTCGACCTTGTTGGTGGTCGCCGGCTTTGAACCGCTGAAGTTCGCCACTCCAGCGCTGGAGCACTGGCTGCGCCGGCTGGACCTTGAAGGCGTCACCCTCGGCGCCATCGACACCGGCAGCTTTATCCTCGCCGAAGCCGGCCTGCTCGACGGCCACCGCCTGACCCTGCACTGGGAAGCCATCGACGCCTTCAAGGAGTCCTATCCGCAACTCAGCGTCACCCAGGAACTGTTCGAGATCGACCGTCGGCGCATCACCTCCGCCGGCGGTACCGCGTCCATCGATTTAATGCTGGATCTGATCGCCCAGGCCCACGGCCCGGAACTGGCGATCCAGGTCAGCGAACAATTCGTGCTCGGCCGCATCCGCCCGCGCAAAGACCACCAGCGCATGGAAGTCGCCACGCGTTATGGCATCAGTAACAAGAAACTGGTGCAGGTGATTGGTGAGATGGAGCAGCACAGCGAACCGCCGTTGAGTACGCTGGAATTGGCGGAATCGATCAAGGTGACGCGGCGGCAGTTGGAGCGGTTGTTTCGCCTGCATTTGAACGACACGCCGAGCAATTTCTATCTGCGTTTGCGCCTGGAGAAGGCGCGGCAGTTGTTGCGGCAGACCGATATGAGCGTGCTGGAAGTGAGCATCGCCTGCGGGTTTGAATCGCCGTCGTATTTCACCCGCAGTTATCGGGCGAAGTTTGAGCGGTGTCCGCGGGAAGACCGGCGGCGGAT
Source organism: Pseudomonas sp. YuFO20 (assembly GCF_035064975.1). Classification (NCBI taxonomy): domain Bacteria; kingdom Pseudomonadati; phylum Pseudomonadota; class Gammaproteobacteria; order Pseudomonadales; family Pseudomonadaceae; genus Pseudomonas; species Pseudomonas sp. YuFO20. The sequence continues at coordinate 74,587 of NZ_JAXDEO010000008.1, read as the reverse complement.
CAGCGATATACAAAAAGTGATCTGAAATTACGCCTTGTGGGAGCTAGCCTGCTGGCGATAACGGTGTGTCAGTCAACATCTAGATTGACTGATACACCGCTATCGCCAGCAGGCTAGCTCCCACAGATTGATCTGTGGTTGATCTTATTTTTTCATCAACGCCGAACACGCCGCCTTGTAAGCCTCATGCTGATACTTGTTCAACGTCGCCGGAGGCTCAAACCCGTGCTTCTTGGCCTGGGCATTGATGGTCTGCGGCGATAACAACGTCACTTCGCAATTCTCCAGCAACTGGAAAACCCCTTCGATCTTGAACGTCGTCGGCCCACCGGCAAACTCGCCTTTCTTGCTGCGCTTCTTGATCGCAATGCGATCAATCGAATTCTCCCGCACGAACGACGCCACCTGAGCCGCAAACACCTTGACGTTGGCGGCTTCGTCGTCATCCTCGAGGGCGATTTTCTTGGTGGCGAGCGCCAGGTGTCCCAGGGCCGAGCCTTCGAGGGTGGCCACGGCAATGATCGCTTCGCTGCCTTTGATTTCGATGCCGCAGACTTTCATGTTGAATCCCTTTTCTGGCTGAAGGCGTGAAGCTTACAGCTCAAGTTGATTGGCGGTGATGCCAAACGCCGCGGCAATCTTTTCGCGGGTGGCCTTGCGCGGCTTCGCAACGGTTTCCTGCTGGGCGAAGGCCGGTTGGGAGATGCCCATGCGTTTGGCCACTTCATCCTGTGTAAGGTTCAAGTGTTCGCGCCAGGCGCGTACAGGCAACGCACCGTCGACAATGCGGCTAACGACTTCGTGAGGGATCATCATGTTTTCCATCCTTGCGTTCACTCCTGCCCAATCGACTCCAGAAACTCCGACCGCTCATCGCTCATCCGCGCCACGCAATCATTTTGCGCAATAGTGAAGGCCTTGCTGCCAGCGGCGGCCGGGAAGGCTTCGATGGCGCAGTCGGCGTCGCGGGTTTTCAGCCATTGCTGTTGCGCGGCTTTGATCTTCGCGGTGATGTCGGCCAATTGCGACGGGTTCTTGCCGTAGAGCGACTGCATGCGCTCGGCCAGACTCTTGTAGTTCTCGCCCAGCAAGTCTTCGGCGGTTGTTTTGTTGAAGGCCGAGCATTCCAGGGTCTGGATGTCGTTTTCGACTTTGTCGCAGGGGGTGTCCTCGGACTCCTCGGCTGCGTGTACGCCGGTCGCCATCAGTGCCAATGCCAGGAAGAAGAATTTCATGTGAGTTGCCGCTCCCATCCAGTGAAGCATCAAGTGATGCGGCGAATTCTGGCCCAAGCGGACCGCCTTGAACAGGTCGGCAATTGTGCCTTGCGACGACCCTTTGTCGCGGATTGACGCTTTCGGCAATTCCCCTGTCGTTTTTGCACCCGGCTGCCCCGTCCCTCAGGCATATGCTGGCCCCAAAGCGCCGGCAGACGATTCGGCGCATGAATCGACAACAAGGGGACAGCCTGATGAGCCCAGCCGAATTGCACGCCGACAGCATCGTTATCGACGGGCTGATTATTGCCAAGTGGAACCGTGAGCTGTTCGAAGACATGCGCAAGGGCGGTCTGACCGCAGCCAACTGCACCGTGTCGGTGTGGGAGGGCTTCCAGGCCACCGTCAACAACATCGCCGCCAGCCAGAAACTGATCCGCGAGAACAGCGACCTGGTGATTCCGGTGCGCACCACCGCCGACATCCGCAAGGCCAAGGAGCAGGGCAAGACCGGCATCCTCTTCGGCTTCCAGAATGCCCACGCCTTTGAAGACCAGATCGGCTATGTCGAGGTGTTCAAGCAGCTCGGCGTGGGTATCGTGCAGATGTGCTACAACACCCAGAACCTGGTGGGCACCGGTTGCTACGAGCGTGACGGCGGCCTGTCGGGCTTCGGTCGCGAAATCGTCGCCGAGATGAACCGCGTTGGCGTGATGTGCGACCTGTCCCACGTCGGCTCCAAGACGTCCGAAGAAGTCATCCTCGAATCGAAGAAGCCGGTCTGCTACTCCCACTGCCTGCCGTCGGGCCTGAAAATCCACCCGCGCAACAAGTCCGATGAAGAGCTGAAGTTCATCGCCGATCACGGCGGTTTTGTCGGCGTGACCATGTTCGCGCCGTTCCTGGCCAAAGGCATCGATTCGACCATCGACGACTACGCCGAAGCCATCGAATACACCATGAACATCGTCGGCGAAGACGCCATCGGCATCGGCACCGACTTCACCCAGGGTCATGGCCAGGACTTCTTCGAATACCTGACCCACGACAAGGGCTACGCCCGCCGCCTGACCAGCTTCGGCAAGATCATCAACCCGCTGGGCATCCGCACCGTCGGCGAGTTCCCGAACCTCACCGAAACCCTGCTCAAGCGCGGCCATAGCGAGCGTGTGGTGCGCAAGATCATGGGCGAGAACTGGGTCAACGTGCTCAAAGACGTCTGGGGCGAATAAGCCGCCGCACTTCTGAATCCTTACCTGCGGCCATCCGCGCCGCAGGCAACACCAAAATTTTTCTGGAGTTAAGTTTCCATGGCCAAGATCGCCCCGCAATTGCCTATCGAAGTCGACAGCGAAACCGGTGTCTGGACCTCCGACGCCCTGCCGATGCTGTATGTGCCGCGTCATTTCTTCGTCAATAACCATATGGGCATCGAGGAAGTGCTGGGCGCCGACGCCTATGCCGAAATCCTCTACAAGGCCGGCTACAAGTCCGCCTGGCACTGGTGTGAAAAAGAAGCCGAATGCCACGGCCTGGAAGGCGTCGCGGTGTTCGAGCACTACATGAAGCGCCTGTCGCAACGTGGCTGGGGCCTGTTCAAGATCCAGGGCATCGACCTCGATAAAGGCACTGCCAGCGTCAAGCTCGAACACTCCGCCTTCGTCTACGTGTACGGCAAGGTCGGGCGCAAGGTCGACTACATGTTCACAGGCTGGTTTGCCGGCGCGATGGACCAGATCCTCGCCGCCCGCGGCAGCCAGATTCGCACCGTGGCCGAGCAAGTCTACGGTGGCTCCGAAGAGGGCCACGAAGACGGCTTGTTCATCGTCAAGCCGTTGTAAGTCGAGGAACCCGCCATGGCTTTCGAAGCAATGTTCCAGCCGATCCAGATCGGCAAACTGACCATCCGCAACCGCGTGCTCAGCACTGCGCACGCCGAGGTCTATGCCACCGACGGCGGCATGACCACCGACCGGTACGTCAAGTATTACGAAGAGAAGGCCAAGGGCGGGATCGGCCTGGCGATCTGCGGCGGTTCGTCCGTCGTGGCCATCGACAGCCCGCAGGAGTGGTGGAGCTCGGTCAACCTGTCCACTGACCGCATCATTCCGCACTTCCAGAATCTTGCCGACGCCATGCACAAGCACGGCGCCAAGATCATGATCCAGATTACTCACATGGGCCGGCGCTCGCGCTGGGACGGCTTCAACTGGCCGACCCTGATGTCTCCGTCCGGTGTACGCGAGCCGGTGCACCGTGCCACCTGCAAGACCATCGAGCCAGAAGAAATCTGGCGGGTGATCGGCAACTACGCGCAGGCCGCGCGTCGCGCCAAGGCCGGTGGCCTGGACGGTGTCGAACTCTCGGCGGTGCACCAGCACATGATCGACCAGTTCTGGAGCCCGCGGGTCAACAAGCGTACCGACGAATGGGGCGGCACCTTCGAAGGCCGCATGAAGTTCGGCCTGGAAGTGTTGAAAGCCGTGCGCGCCGAGGTCGGTGACGATTTCTGCGTGGGCATGCGCATCTGCGGTGACGAGTTCCATCCGGACGGTCTGTCCCATGAGGACATGAAGCAGATCGCCAAGTATTACGACGACACCGGCATGCTCGATTTCCTCGGCGTCGTGGGCTCGGGTTGCGACACCCACAACACCCTGGCCAACGTGATTCCGAACATGAGTTATCCACCGGAGCCGTTCCTGCACCTGGCCGCCGGCATCAAGGAAGTGGTCAAGGTTCCGGTGCTGCACGCGCAGAACATCAAGGACCCGAACCAGGCCACGCGGATTCTGGAGGGCGGTTACGTCGACATGGTCGGCATGACCCGCGCGCACATTGCCGACCCGCACCTGATCGCCAAGATCAAGATGGGCCAGATCGACCAGATCAAGCAGTGCGTCGGCGCCAACTACTGCATCGACCGTCAGTACCAGGGCCTGGATGTGCTGTGCATCCAGAACGCGGCGACCTCCCGTGAATATATGGGCCTGCCGCACATCATCGAGAAAACCACCGGGGTGAAACGCAAGGTGGTGGTGGTCGGCGCCGGTCCTGCCGGGATGGAGGCCGCCCGCGTGGCCGCCGAACGTGGTCACGACGTCACGCTGTTCGAGAAGAAAGAGTTCATTGGCGGGCAGATCACCACGGCCTCGAAAGCGCCGCAACGGGACCAGATCGCCGGTATCACCCGCTGGTACCAGTTGGAGCTGGCACGGTTGAAAGTCGACCTGCGCCTGGGCACCGCGGCGGATGCGCCGACCATCATGGACCTGCGTCCGGACGTGGTGGTGCTGGCTGTCGGCGGACATCCGTTCATCGAGCAGAACGAGCACTGGGGCGCGGCCGAAGGCCTTGTGGTCAGCAGCTGGGACATCCTCGACGGCAAGGTTGCACCGGCCAAGAACGTGCTGGTCTACGACACCATCTGCGAGTTCACCGGCATGTCCACCGCCGACTTCCTCGCCGACAAGGGCAGCCAGGTCGAGATCGTCACCGACGACATCAAGCCGGGCGTGGCCATCGGCGGTACGTCGTTCCCGACCTACTACCGCAGCATGTATCCAAAAGAAGTGATCATGACCGGCGACATGATGCTGGAGAAGGTCTACCGCGAAGGCGACAAGTTGATCGCAGTACTGGAAAACGAATACACCGGCGCCAAAGAGGAGCGGGTGGTGGACCAGGTGGTGATCGAGAACGGCGTGCGTCCGGACGAGGAAATCTACTACGCGATGAAGGAAGGCTCGCGCAACAAGGGCCAGATCGACGTCGAAGCCTTGTTCGCGATCAAGCCGCAACCAAGCCTTGCACAGAGCGGTGACGGTTACCTGCTGTTCCGTATCGGTGACTGCGTGGCCCAGCGCAACGTGCACGCGGCGATCTACGACGCACTGCGGCTGTGCAAGGATTTCTAAGCCAACCACCTGTAGGAGCCGGCTTGCTGGCGATGAACGATAACGCGGTCTGCCTGACTCACCGCGTCGTCTGAATCGCCAGCAAGCCGGCTCCTACAAGACCGATGCATGACTCCGTGGTTTGTGGGAGCTCCACCATGTTGAACACCCTTCTTCCAATCCTGTTGTTCGCCGCCCTGGGCCTCGCGGTTCTGGGCGCGTTGCGGCGGGTGGCCATGTGGCGCCGGGGCCGAGCCTCGAAGGTCGACCTGATCGGCGGCCTGTTCGCCATGCCCAAGCGCTATATGGTCGATCTGCACCACGTGGTGGCGCGGGACAAATACATCGCCAACACCCACGTTGCCACGGCTGGCGGCGCGGTGGCTTCCGTCGTGCTGGCGATACTGGTTCACGGATTCGGCCTGCATAACCGCTTCCTCGGCTATGCGCTGCTGCTAATGTCGGCGGTGATGTTCGTCGGCGCGATCTTCGTTTACCTGCGTCGACGCAACCCACCTGCGCGCCTGTCGAAAGGCCCGTGGATGCGCCTGCCGAAAAGCCTGCTGGCGTTCTCGGCGTCGTTCTTCCTGGTGACCCTGCCGGTGGCCGGTATCCTCCCGGAGAACTTCGGTGGCTGGATGTTGGCGGTGATCCTCGGCATCGGTGTGCTGTGGGGCGTGTCCGAGTTGTTCTTCGGCATGACTTGGGGCGGGCCGATGAAGCACGCCTTTGCCGGTGCCCTGCACCTGGCCTGGCACCGTCGCGCCGAGCGTTTTGGTGGAGGTCGTTCTACGGGTCTCAAGCCTCTGGACTTGAACGATCCGAACGCTCCGCTGGGCGTGGAAAAACCCAAGGATTTCACCTGGAACCAACTGCTCGGCTTCGACGCCTGCGTGCAGTGCGGCAAGTGCGAAGCGGCGTGCCCGGCGTTTGCCGCCGGACAGCCGTTGAACCCGAAAAAACTGATTCAGGACATGGTCGTCGGTCTGGCGGGTGGCACCGATGCGAAATTCGCCGGCAGCCCGTATCCAGGCAAACCAATTGGCGAGCATGCGGGTAATCCGCATCAGCCGATCGTCAACGGCCTGGTGGACGCCGAAACCCTGTGGTCGTGCACCACCTGCCGTGCCTGCGTCGAGGAATGCCCGATGATGATCGAGCACGTCGATGCCATCGTCGACATGCGTCGCCATCTGACCCTGGAAAAAGGCGCGACCCCGAACAAGGGCGCCGAAGTCCTGGAAAACCTGATCGCCACCGACAACCCGGGCGGCTTCGCCCCGGGCGGACGGATGAACTGGGCGGCGGACTTGAACCTCAATCTGCTCAGCGAAAAGAAATCCACCGACGTACTGTTCTGGGTCGGCGACGGCGCCTTCGACATGCGCAACCAGCGCACCCTGCGCGCCTTCGTCAAAGTGTTGAAAGCGGCGAAAATCGACTTCGCCGTGCTCGGCCTCGAAGAGCGTGACAGCGGTGACGTGGCCCGGCGTCTGGGCGACGAGGCAACCTTCCAGTTGCTGGCCAAACGCAACATCCAGACCCTGGCCAAATACAGCTTCAACCGCATCGTCACCTGCGATCCGCACAGCTTCCACGTGTTGAAAAACGAATACGGCGCCTTCGATGGCAACTACCTGGTGCAGCACCACAGCACCTACATGGCGGAAATCATCGGCGCCGGCGCGCTGAATCTCGGCCAGCACAAGGGTGACAGCGTGACCTATCACGACCCGTGCTACCTCGGCCGCTACAACGGCGAATACGAGGCGCCGCGTCAGGTCCTGCGTGCCCTCGGCATCGAAGTGAAAGAGATGCAACGTTCCGGCTTCCGCTCGCGCTGCTGCGGCGGTGGCGGCGGTGCGCCGATCACCGACATTCCGGGCAAGCAGCGTATCCCCGATATGCGCATGGAAGACATCCGCGAGACGGGCGCCGAACTGGTGGCCGTGGGCTGCCCGCAGTGCACCGCGATGCTTGAAGGCGTGGTCGAGCCGCGACCGTTGATCAAGGACATTGCCGAACTGGTGGCCGACGCGTTGCTGGAAGACCAGGCACCGAGCAAGCCGGCCACACCGGCCCAACGTGAACCTGCGGAGGTGCATTGATGAGCGACATTATCCGCCGCGACCCCCGTGCCGAATGGATCGCCCGCAACCGCCTGCACCCGCTGCACGCGGCCATGCAACCGGCGCAACACAGCTGGATGGGGCCGAACGGCGTCATCCGCAAGAACCCCCATGGCATCGGCTTCATCGGCCCCAACGGCATCAAGCGCATCGACCGCAGCGGCGCCCAGCAGGGCGGGGCGACCAAGCGTACGGCCGCCGTTGAAGTGCAATTGCCGCTGCATCAGGTGCCTGCACCGGCGTTCTACATCAGCGTGGTGCCGGACATGGTCGGCGGCCGCTTGAGCAGCCACGACCGCGACTTGCTCGGCCTGGCTCATCAATTGGCCGGCAAGGACGGCGCGGTACTGGCCGTGGTCTTCGGCGAGCACAAGGAGAACGCCTTCGCCACGGCTGGCGTCGATCGCCTGCTGGTGCTTGAAGGCGAGCAGTTCAGCGGTTATGCACCGGAACAACGGGTCCAGGGACTGCGGGCTGTGGATAACCAGTTCAGCCCACGTCATTGGTTGCTGCCGGACAGTCGTACTGGTGGCGGTGAACTGGGTCGACGCTTTGCTGCCGCCCTGGGCGAACGCCCGGCCACGCGGGTTTGGCAGGTCAAGGATCACGAATGCATCGGTCGCGCCGGTGCCGGTTTGCAAGACCTGGCACGGCCGCTTGCGCGGTTGATCCTGGCCGCTGTGGAATGCGCCGAACCGGTCAGCGAAACCCGTCACGAAGCCCTGCCGGTGGAGTTATCCACAACCGTCGCCCGCAGTCTCTCGCGCATCGAGGATCTGGGGGCGGTGGCGGTGGACCCGGCAGCGATTCCAATGGCCGAAGCGGAATTCATCTTCTCCGGCGGCAACGGGGTCAAGGATTGGGGACTTTTCCACAGGACCGCCGAAGCCCTGGGCGCCACCGAAGGCGCGTCCCGGGTGGCGGTGGACGATGGTTTCATGGCCCGCGACCGTCAGGTCGGCGCGTCTGGTACCTGGGTCACCGCACGGGTCTACGTGGCGGTGGGGATCTCCGGGGCGATCCAGCACCTGCAAGGCATCGGTGCCTGCGACAAGGTGGTGGCGATCAACCTCGACCCGGGCTGCGACATGATCAAACGGGCCGACCTGTCGGTGATCGGCGAGAGCGCCGAGATTCTTCAAGCCTTGATCGCGGCGGTAGAGGCCTACCGCAACGAGGCCAGGCGCGATGCGGCTTAAGGGAAGGAAAGGGTTATGAGCACGAAAATCATCAGCCTGGTGTCCATCGGCGCCCACCCGACCTCCGGTCGACCACGCCGTGCGGATCAGGATGCGCGGGCGGTGGAACTGGGTTTGCAACTGGCTGGGGATAACTTGCAGGTGCTACACGCCGGCGATGTCGCCGAGCCGGCCTTGCGCGCTTACCTGGGCATGGGACTTGAGCAATTGCATGTGCTGGAACAACCGCAAGGCGCCGATGCGCTGCCGGCGTTGACCGCCTATTTGCGCGACGCTGGCGCTCAGGTCGTATTGACCGGCAGCCAGGCGGAAACCGGCGAGGGCTCGGGCATGTTGCCGTTCCTGCTGGCCGAAGGCCTTGGCTGGCCGCTGGTGGTGGGGCTGGCGCAGGTCGAGTCGATCGATGGCGGTTCTGCGCTGGTACTGCAGGCGTTGCCGCGCGGCCAGCGCCGTCGCTTGGAAGTGCGCTTGCCGTTCCTGGCGACTGTGGATAACGCCGCACCCAAGCCACGTCAGAGCGCCTACGGCCCGGCCCGGCGTGGGGTGTTGCAGGCTGATGACGTGGAGGTCGTCGACGACGAACTGTTGGCCGTCGCCACCCTGCAACCGGCCAAGCCACGGCCGAAACGCTTGAAGGTGATCAAGGCCAAGAGCGGCGCCGATCGCATGAAAGCGGCAACGGCCAAGGCTAGCGGTGGCGGGGGGCAGGTGCTCAAGGGCGTTACGGCACAGGCGGGGGCTGAAGCGATTCTCAAACTGCTGATTGAAGAGGGTGTGGTGCGGTGACATTGAACTTCAAGCTGCAACACCCGGAAAAATAACTGTCCCTCCGGCGCGTTGCCGCGCCATAAGCGCCCACGTTAAAACGGGCGCTCGATGATTGGTGGAGTTCCAATACATGTCGGTTGAATTTCGTTCGGCAGTGCGCGCGGATGCGCGAGAGATTGCGCGTTTGTTCCAGATTTCCTCGGAAGGGGCCGCGGATTACATCTGGAGCCAGTTAGCCGAGCCCGGCCAGGATCTGCTGGACGTCGGGGCCCTGCGATATGCCCGTGACGATGTGGATTTCTCCTGGCAGAACTGCCTTATTGCCCAAGCGAATGGGCAAGTCATCGGCATGTTGCACAGCTATGTAATGCGTCACGACCCGTTCGCAGCGCCGGTGACCGACCCGGTGCTGGCGCCGTACGCCACCATGGAAATCCCCGACACCCTTTATATTTCCAGCCTGGCGCTGCATGAAGGCTGGCGCAACCAAGGGCTGGGCAAGCAGTTCCTTGCATACGCCTACGACCGCGCCAACCGGCTCGGACTCAATGGCCTGAGCCTGATCGATTACGCCGCGAACACCGGCGCCCGGCGTTTCTATGAGCGCCACGGCTTCCGCATCGTCGATTCCTGCCAGATCACGCCGCATCCGATGATTCGGGTCACGGGTGAAGCCTATCTGATGTATCGGCCCTAGGGCTTCGAATTATCCTTTCTCTAGCGGTTATCCACAGCCTGGTGGATAACCGGCTACCTCTCGCGACCTCACCCTCCTGCTACATTTCCATTGTGCACTGTTGAGGGTGCAGCAACCGGTCACGAAATTTTCTGTGCTTCAGCGCTTGATCTTAAAACCTGGTTTTTATGAGTGGGTTGGCTATGAAGTCTTTTAAGCGGTCTTTGCTAGTTCTTGTACGGGTTGATCATTTCAGAAGCTTTTGACCTCTTTACCCACAATCCCTGTTAGCGCTTCTGTGGATAACGTGTTCGCCCCTCGCTGAAACCCACACAAACCGCGGCTTGCAGCCACCAGATCAAAAAACAACCACCTTAAGCTGCGGTTTTTCATGACTTTTTTTCGAGAGGGAGTGTGCACAAGTCAGCTGAGTTGCCCCCAATCTCTGTTGGCGCTTCTGTGGATAAGATGTTCGCTCAACGCTGCAGGCCTTTAGATTCATGGCTTTCAGGGTTATGGTTGAAAAATGATCAAATTGCCTATTTCAATCTACAAACCGCCCGCACACCTAGAAATATCGCGGCTTTCAGCGGTTTTCCACAGCGGCCTCGAAGTTGCCCCCAATCTCTGTTGGCGCTTCTGTGGATAAGGTGTTTGCGATCCTCTGCAGGGCAGGTGTGGCAAGGCTTTCGGGCGTTAGATCAAAAAATGATCAATGCTTTCGGAGAACCTTGGTTTCGGATAAGTCACGGTTTTTCTTTGGGTTTTGTGGAAAAAGTTTTGCGCATTTCCCCAGTTGTCCCCATTTGCTGTGGGTGGAGGTGTGGATAACTTGTTTGCGGAAGGCTGTGAGGCACGTAGAGCATAGCGCTGAACGGAATAGATCATATTTCGTACAGTACTAAATGATGCGGAATATTTAGCGGGGAGAGAACCTGTTGTGAGCAAGCCCCTTGTAGGAGCGAGCTTGCTCGCGATGGTCGTGAACGATGACGCGTAAAACCAGATACCCAGTGGTGTCCTTGAATTTTTCGCGAGCAAGCTCGCTCCTACATTAGCCTTGAACAGGGACGCCTTTGAGGTAAGGCGCAGGCTCAGCCCCGAGGTTGTTTAGCAGGCGCTCGCTGTACCAATCCACAAAATTCACCACACCAAACTCATAGGTCTTGGAGTAAGGCCCTGGCTGATAAGCGGTGGAGTTAATGCCGCGCTGGTTTTCTTCGGCCAGGCGACGATCCTGGTCGTTGGTGGCGTCCCAGACCTGGCGCATGCGCTCCACGTCGTAGTCCACGCCTTCAACGGCATCCTTGTGCACGATCCACTTGGTGGTGACCATGGTTTCCTGGGCGCTGATCGGCCACACGGTGAACACGATGATGTGGTCGCCCATGCAGTGGTTCCACGAATGCGGCAGGTGCAGGATGCGCATCGAGCCCAGGTCCGGGTTCTTGATGCGGCCCATGAGCTTGGCGCAGCCCTGTTTGCCGTCCAGGGTCATCGACACGGTGCCCTTGAGCAGCGGCATGCGCACGATGCGGTTACGCAGGCCGAAGCTGGCGTGGGCGTAAGGGATCTTCTCGGCTTCCCAGGCAGCGGCGGAGGCGGCCACGTGGTCCTTGAAGGCCTGGTCGGCGCGCGGGTCGGTGACGTCGTCCCATTCCAGCAGGGTTTTCAGCAGTTCCGGGTGCGACGCGTTGCAGTGGTAGCACTCGCGGTTGTTTTCCAGCACCAGCTTCCAGTTGGCCTTTTCCATCAAGGTGGTGGTGATCGCCACCTTGGTGTTTTCCATGTCGTACGGTTCCATGTAATGGTTGAGTGTCGACAGGAAGTCATCGATGGCCGGCGGGTTCTCTGCCAGGCTGATGAAGATGTAGCCACCGGCGGTCTTCACGTTCACCGGTTTCAGGCCGTATTGCTTCATGTCGAAATCGGCGCCCATTTCGGTTCCGGCGAACAGCAGGCGACCGTCGAGTTCGTAGGTCCACTGGTGGTAGTGGCAGACCAATTTGGCGACCTTGCCTTTTTCGCTGGTGCACAGGCGCGAACCACGGTGGCGGCAGACGTTATGGAATGCGTGCACTACACCTTCTGCGCCACGAATCACGATGATCGGGTTCTTGCCCACTTGCAGCGTCAGGTAATTGCCCTTGGTGGGGATTTCGCAGGTCATGCCGGCGATCAACCACTCTTTCTGAAAGATTTCCTGCATGTCGATATCAAACAGGCGCTCGTCAGAGTAGAACGGCTGCGGCAGCGAGAACGTGCGCTCGCGCTCTTGCAGCATCTGCGCGGTGGCCTTGCGTGCGGGTTCCAGCGGATCGCCCAGGCTAAGGGTAGTAGTGACGTCCATCGTTTAATCCTCAAGGCCATTCTGTGTGGCCGGCGAAAGTGGCTAATCAGGGTTGCTACGCAAGGTGTAAAGAATGTGTCTTGGTGTGTGGCGAGTGTGGGGCCGGCGCTGGCCAGAACCTTATCCATGGGCGACATGGTGCAATCTGTTCCCGACGCGCAAGCCCCGGTCGTTGGGGGCTGGTCGCGATAAGCATGTGAATGTCGCAGATAGGTAAATGGGTGGTTCGCGCTATACGCAGAATCGCCAACATGAAGGCCGACAGTCGGCCGTGGAGATCAGCATGTCCAACAGCTTCCTGAACCCGGTAACCACCCAGACCTGGGCCAATGGTCGGCACATCGTCCGTTGCGTCAAAGTCATCCAGGAAACCTGGGATGTGCGCACCTTCTGCTTCATGGCCGACCAGCCGATCCTGTTCTTTTTCAAGCCGGGGCAGTTTGTCACCCTGGAGCTGGAAATCGAAGGCCAGCCGATCATGCGTTCGTACACCATTTCCAGCTCGCCATCGGTGCCGTACAGCTTTTCGGTAACCATCAAGCGCGTGCCGGGCGGCAAGGTGTCCAACTGGCTGCACGACACCCTGCACGAAGGCCAGGAACTGGCGGTGCACGGGCCGGTCGGGCTGTTCAACGCCATGGACTTCACCGCGCCAAAGGTGCTTTACCTCAGCGGCGGTGTGGGTATCACGCCGGTCATGTCCATGGCGCGCTGGTTCTACGATACCAACGGCAATGTCGACATGGTGTTTATCCACAGCGCCCGTTCGCCCAAGGACATCATCTACCACCGCGAGCTGGAACACATGGCGTCGCGGATCGATAACTTCAGCCTGCACCTGATCTGCGAGAAGCACGGCATGGGTGAGCCCTGGGCCGGTTATCGCGGTTACCTCAACCAGCGAATGCTTGAATTGATGGCGCCGGACTTCCTTGAGCGCGAAGTATTCTGCTGCGGCCCGACACCCTATATGAATGCGGTCAAGCGCTTGCTGGAAGGCGCTGGTTTCGACATGTCGCGTTACCACGAGGAGTCTTTCGGCGCGACCCCGCCAGAGGCGCGTGCCGACGCCGTGGAGCACGCTGAACAGGCGGCCGATGCACCGGAACTCGACGTGGCGGATCTGCATCAGGTGGAGTTTGTCGCGTCGGGGAAAAGCATTCGCATTGCGCCGGGCGAAACCGTTCACGCAGCGGCGGCGAAGGCGGGTTTGCTGATCCCGAAAGCCTGCGGCATGGGCATCTGCGGCACCTGCAAGGTCTTGAAGCTGGGTGGCGAAGTGGAGATGGAACACAACGGCGGGATCACCGAGGAAGACGAAGCCGAAGGGTACATTTTGTCGTGCTGCAGTGTGCCGAAGGGTGACGTGCGCATCGAGTTCTAACTAACGCCGAAGCCACTGTAGGAGCTGCCGAAGGCTGCGATCTTTTGATCTTGATCTTTAAAGTCAAAAGATCGCAGCCTCGTTTCACTCGACAGCTCCTACAGGGGTTGAGGATATCTCAGTCGATAAACAGGTCAGTCATGAGTTTGTCGCTGCTATCCGGTGCAAACCGATAGTGCTCGAACTCCGTCACACCGTTTTCCCGCAATACTTCCTCATCGATCAACAAGCGTCCGGTCAGGCTGCGATTCGCACTGCTCAAAATGATATGGGCGGCATCGGCCATGATCGCAGGCAGGCGCGCATGCTTGAACGACTCCCTCGACCCCAGCTGAAACTCGATCGCGGCAGTGGCAATCATGGTCTGCGGCCATAGCGAATTGACACTGATCCCGTAATTCTGGAATTCCTCGCTCATGCCCAGCGTCAGCATGCTCATGCCGTACTTGGTCACGGTGTAGGGGCTGTATTGGGCGAACCACTTGGTGTCCAGATTCAGCGGCGGGGACAGGTTGAGGATGTGCCCTGCGGATTTCTTCAGGTAGGGCAGGGCAGCCTGGCTGCACAGCAACACGGCGCGCGTGTTGATCTGGTGCATCAGGTCGAAGCGCTTGAGTTCGATGTGCTGGACTCCGGTCAACTTGATCGCGCCTGCGTTGTTGACCAGCGCATCGATGGCGCCGAAATGTTCGTTGGCCTGGGCCAGCGCCTCGCGCACGGCGACTTCATCGCGCACATCCACTTGCAGGGCTAGCGCCTTGCCGCCCGCGGCCTCAACTTCCCGGGCCACACTGAAAATCGTACCTGGCAGTTTGGGATGCGGCTCGGCACTTTTGGCGGCGATCACGATGTTTGCACCGTCACGCGCGGCGCGAAGCGCAATCTCGCGGCCGATGCCACGGCTGGCGCCGGTGATGAACAGGGTTTTGCCTTGCTGTGACATGCGTACGCTCCTGATTATTGTTATGTGAGCGGATCGGCTCGACAGACAATGTAGACGAAGTCTTCAGGTGCAGAATGTCAGGGGATTCGGATGCCTTTGTAGGAGTGAGCCTGCTCGCGATGGCGGATTTTGCTCCAACATCAATGTTGGCTGATCCGCCGCTATCGCGAGCAGGCTCGCTCCCACAGGGTTTGTGGTGTTAGTGGGACATGACTTCGCGGATGTCGCGGGCCAATTCCCGCACCCGCTCTTCCTCGGTATCCCACGAGCACATGAAGCGTGCGCCGCCGTTGCCGATGAAGGTGTAGAAACGCCAGCCCTTGGCGGTCAGTGCGGCGATGGCCGGTTCCGACAGCTGCAGGAATACGCCGTTTGCCTGCACCGGGAACATCAGTTCCACGCCTGGAATATCGCTGACCAGTTCGGCCAGCAGTTGTGCGCAGTGGTTGGCGTGGCGGGCGTATTTGAGCCAGGCGCCGTTTTCCAGGATTCCGACCCATGGGGCGGAAAGGAAGCGCATTTTCGACGCCAGCTGCCCGGCCTGTTTGCAGCGATAGTCGAAATCTTCAGCCAGTGCGTGGTTGAAGAACAGGATCGCCTCGCCCACGGCCATGCCGTTTTTAGTGCCGCCGAAGCACAACACGTCAACCCCGGCCTTCCAGGTCAGGTCCGCTGGCGTGCAGCCGAGGAACGCGCAGGCGTTGGAGAAGCGCGCGCCGTCCATGTGCAGGTTCAGGCCCAATTCCTTGCAGGTGGCGCTGATGGCGCGGATTTCGTCCGGGGTGTAGACGCTGCCGACTTCAGTGGCCTGGGTCAGGGTCACGACGCGGGGCTTGGGGTAGTGGATGTCCTGGCGCTTGAGCGCCACTTCGCGGATCGAATCCGGGGTCAGCTTGCCGTTTTCGGTGCGGGCGATCAGCAGCTTGGAGCCGTTGGAGAAGAATTCCGGTGCGCCGCATTCGTCGGTTTCGACGTGGGCGGTTTCCGAGCAGATCACGCTGTGGTAACTCTGGCACAGCGACGACAGGGCCAACGAGTTGGCGGCGGTGCCGTTGAAGGCGAAGAACACTTCGCAGTCGGTTTCGAACAGTTTGCGGAAATCGTCGGACGCGCGGGCGGTCCACTCGTCGTCGCCGTAAGCGCGCTGGTGGCCATGGTTGGCCTGTTCCATGGCAGCCCAGGCTTCAGGGCAGATGCCGGAATAGTTGTCGCTGGCGAATTGTTGGCTCTTATCGGTCATGGCCTGCTTCCGTGGTCGAGGCGCCTATGGTGAAGCGTCTCGTGGTCAATGATGGTGCGCACTGTACCCAAGATCGTCAGGAGAGCACACGGGATGTCGCTGTCAGAAAATTACAAGGATGCCGGGCAATTATGCACGTGACTACACACTTAAAGCAGCGCGACGGTGCTCTGGATCTGCTCAAGTGGCTGGCGCTTTTGAGCATGGTGCTCGATCACCTGCGATATGTCGGTTATTCCGTCGATCTGCTGTATGTGCCCGGGCGGTTGGCGTTTCCGTGGTTCTGTCTGGCAATGGCTGCCAATCTTGCGCGAAAGCCTGCTGTGGAGAGGGGTGGGCAATGGCGCTATCTGGGCTGGTTGTTGCTGTTTAGCGCCGTGAGCGAAATTCCCTACCGAATGTTCATTCCTGGGCACGACACGCTGAACGTAATGCCCACCCTGGTCCTTGGTCTGTTGGTGGCGCGTGGCTGGCAGCAGCCGACGCTGCAATCGCGGTTACTGGCAGCCGTCGCCTTGCTGTTGGCGGCGCTGTTCACGCAAAAAGTGATGTTCGGTTTCTTTGGAGTCCTGTTGCCATTGGCGCTGCTGCTGGTGATCGGTCGTCCCTGGTATTTCGCGCTGCTGCCGGGGCTGGTCTGTCTGGCGGCCAATCAATGGCAGGTGCTGTATTACGCCGCGCGACTGGGCAACAGCGCGGCCATTCCCGCCATCGTCACTTGTCTGATTGCGCCATGGCTGGGACTGTTCCTGTTGCGACACTTCCATGACGTAAAAGCACCACCCATGCGCCGCTGGGCCTATGCGCTCTATCCCGCGCATTTCCTCCTGTTGCTAGCACTACGCCAGGCCATCGCTTGACCCTTGTGGGAGCGGCCTTGCTCGCGAAGCGGGCACCTGGGTGTTTCAGACAGACCGCGTCATCGTTCTTCGCGAGCAAGCCCGCTCCCACAAGGGGGTTGTGCTGATTTGAGACTTGCGTCAGGCCAGCTGTTTCCCGCCATGTCGTAAACGCACCTTTGCGTGGCGCCCGTAGGCATTTGACGACTCCAAGCCAGTCATACCATCGCTATCAAAGGGCACTGCCGAAAAGCCAGTGCCTCACCGAGACGAATGGCGCACCGCCGCCGCTGGGAGAGACGCGATGTTCAGCAAGCAAGACCAGATCCAGGGTTACGACGATGCACTGCTGGCGGCGATGAATGCCGAGGAGCAACGTCAGGAAGATCACATCGAGCTGATCGCGTCGGAGAACTACACCAGCAAACGCGTCATGCAAGCGCAAGGCAGCGGCCTGACCAACAAGTACGCCGAAGGTTATCCGGGCAAGCGCTACTATGGTGGCTGCGAGCACGTGGACAAGGTTGAAGCCCTGGCCATCGAACGCGCCAAGCAGCTGTTCGGCGCCGACTACGCGAACGTGCAACCGCACTCCGGTTCCTCGGCCAACAGCGCCGTGTACCTGGCCCTGCTGCAAGCCGGCGACACCATCCTGGGCATGAGCCTGGCCCATGGCGGTCACCTGACCCACGGCGCCAAGGTGTCGTCCTCGGGCAAGCTGTACAACGCCGTGCAGTACGGCATCGACACCAAGACCGGCCTGATCGATTACGACGAAGTCGAGCGCCTGGCCGTCGAGTGCCAGCCGAAGATGATCGTTGCGGGTTTCTCGGCCTACTCCAAGACCCTCGACTTCCCTCGCTTCCGCCAGATCGCCGACAAGGTTGGTGCACTGCTGTTCGTCGACATGGCCCACGTAGCAGGTCTGGTCGCCGCCGGCCTGTACCCGAATCCGCTGCCGTACGCCGACGTGGTCACCACCACCACCCACAAGACCCTGCGCGGTCCACGTGGCGGCCTGATCCTGTGCAAGTCCAACGAAGAAATCGAGAAGAAGCTCAACGCTGCAGTGTTCCCCGGTGCCCAGGGTGGCCCGCTGATGCACGTGATCGCCGGTAAGGCGGTGTGCTTCAAGGAAGCGCTGGAGCCAGGCTTCAAGGCTTACCAGCAGCAAGTGATCGACAACGCCCAGGCCATGGCCGGCGTCTTTATCAAACGCGGCTACGATGTAGTGTCCGGCGGCACCGATAACCACCTGTTCCTGGTCAGCCTGATCCGTCAGGGTCTCACCGGCAAAGAGGCGGATGCAGCACTCGGTCGCGCCCACATCACCGTGAACAAGAACGCTGTCCCGAACGATCCTCAGTCGCCGTTCGTGACCTCCGGCCTGCGCATCGGCACCCCGGCGGTGACCACTCGCGGCTTCAAGGTCAGCCAGTGCGTCGAACTGGCCGGCTGGATCTGCGACATCCTCGACAACCTCGGCGATGCCGATGTCGAGGCCAATGTCGCCCAGCAAGTATCGGCACTGTGCGCGGACTTCCCGGTTTATCGCTGAGCGCGGTTTTGGAGTAAATGACTATGCAACGCTACTCAGGCTTCGGCCTCTTCAAACACTCCCTCAGCCACCACGAAAACTGGCAGCGCATGTGGCGCACGCCGACCCCGAAAAAGGTCTACGACGTGGTCATCGTCGGCGGTGGCGGGCATGGTCTGGCGACCGCCTACTACCTGGCCAAGGAACACGGCATCACCAACGTGGCCGTGGTCGAGAAAGGCTGGCTGGGCGGCGGTAACACCGCGCGCAACACCACCATCGTGCGCTCCAACTACCTGTGGGACGAGTCGGCGCACCTGTACGAACACGCGATGAAACTGTGGGAAGGCCTGTCCCAGGACCTGAACTACAACGTGATGTTCTCCCAGCGTGGCGTCTACAACCTGTGCCACACCCTGCAAGACATCCGTGACTCCGAGCGTCGGGTCAGCGCCAACCGCCTCAACGGCGTCGACGGCGAACTGCTCGATGCCAAGCAAGTGGCCGATGAGATCCCGTACCTCGACTGCTCGAAGAACACCCGTTACCCGGTGATGGGCGCCACCGTCCAGCGTCGCGGCGGCGTGGCCCGTCACGATGCCGTGGCCTGGGGCTTTGCCCGGGCCGCCGACGCCCTGGGCGTGGACCTGATCCAGCAGACCGAAGTGATCGGCTTCCGCAAGGAAAACGGCGTGTGCATCGGCGTGGAAACCAACAAGGGCTTCATCGGCGCCAAGCGCGTCGGTGTAGTGACTGCCGGTAACTCCGGGCACATGGCCAAGCTCGCCGGTTTCCGCTTGCCGATCGAATCCCACCCGCTGCAAGCGCTGGTGTCCGAGCCGATCAAGCCGATCATCGACAGCGTGATCATGTCCAACGCCGTGCACGGTTACATCAGCCAGTCCGACAAGGGCGACCTGGTGATCGGCGCCGGTATCGACGGCTACAACGGCTACGGCCAGCGTGGTTCGTACCCGGTGATCGAGCACACCGTGCAGGCCATCGTCGAGATGTTCCCGGTGTTGTCCCGCGTGCGCATGAACCGTCAGTGGGGCGGCATCGTCGACACCACCCCGGATGCCTGCCCGATCATTTCGAAAACCCCGGTACCGAACATGTTCTTCAACTGCGGTTGGGGCACCGGCGGCTTCAAGGCGACACCTGGCTCGGGCAACGTATTTGCCGCCAGCCTGGCCAAGGGTGAAATGCACCCACTGGCCGCACCTTTCTCCATCGACCGTTTCCACAACGGTGCGTTGATCGACGAACACGGCGCTGCTGCGGTTGCCCACTAACAGGAGAAATCCCCATGTTGCATATCTTCTGTCCTCACTGCGGCGAGTTGCGCTCCGAAGAGGAATTCCACGCATCCGGCCAGGCGCACATCCCGCGCCCACTGGACCCGAACAGCTGCACCGACGAGGAGTGGGGCGACTACATGTTCTTCCGCGACAACCCTCGCGGTCTGCATCACGAGCTGTGGGATCACGTCGCCGGTTGCCGTCAGTACTTCAACGCCACCCGTGACACCGTGACCTACGAGATTCTCGAAACCTACAAGATCGGCGCCAAGCCACAATTCACCGACAAGACCGATAGCCCGAAAGCGGCCACCACGGCTCTGGGAGAGAAGGTATGAGCCAGACCAATCGCCTGTCCAACGGCGGACGGATCGACCGCAACAAAGTCCTGACCTTCACCTTCAACGGCCAGAGCTACAAAGGCTTCGAGGGCGACTCGCTGGCCGCTGCATTGCTGGCCAACGGCGTCGACATCATCGGTCGCAGCTTCAAGTATTCCCGCCCGCGCGGCATCTATGCCGCCGGTGCCGAGGAGCCGAACGCGGTGCTGCAGATCGGCGCCACCGAAGCCACGCAAATCCCGAACGTACGCGCCACGCAACAAGCGCTGTACCAGGGCCTGGTCGCCACCAGCACCAACGGCTGGCCGAACGTCAACAACGACATGATGGGGATTCTCGGCAAGGTCGGCGGCAAGCTGATGCCTCCGGGCTTCTACTACAAAACCTTCATGTACCCGCAATCGTTCTGGATGACCTACGAGAAGTACATTCGCAAGGCCGCCGGTCTTGGCCGCTCGCCGACCGAGAACGATCCGGACACCTACGACTACATGAACCAGCACTGCGACGTGCTGATCGTCGGCGCCGGCCCTGCAGGCCTGGCCGCTGCACTGGCGGCTGCACGCAGCGGTGCCCGTGTGATCCTGGCTGACGAGCAGGAAGAGTTCGGCGGCAGCCTGCTCGACTCCCGCGAAAGCCTCGACGGCAAGCCTGCGACCGAGTGGGTCGCCAGCGTCATCGCCGAATTGAAGGACACCCCGGACGTGCTGCTGTTGCCGCGCGCCACGGTCAACGGTTACCACGACCATAACTTCCTGACCATCCACGAGCGCCTCACCGACCACCTCGGCGACCGCGCACCGATTGGCCAGGTGCGTCAGCGCATCCACCGGGTTCGTGCCAAGCGTGTGGTGCTGGCGACCGGCACTCACGAGCGTCCACTGGTCTACGGCAACAACGACGTGCCGGGCAACATGCTCGCTGGCGCTGTCTCGACTTACGTTCGCCGCTACGGCGTGGCACCGGGCAAGAAGCTGGTGCTGTCGACCAACAACGACCACGCCTACCGCGTTGCGCTGGATTGGCTCGATGCCGGTCTGCAAGTGGTGGCCGTCGCCGACGCCCGCAGCAACCCGCGTGGTGCGCTGGTGGAAGAGGCGCGCGCCAAAGGCATCCGCATCCTCACCGGTAGCGCTGTGATCGAAGCCCGTGGCAGTAAGCGCGTGACCGCTGCCCGCGTGGCGGCGATCGATGTCAAAGGACACAAGGTCACCAGCCCGGGCGAATGGCTCGAATGCGACCTGGTCGCCAGTTCCGGCGGCTACAGCCCGGTGGTCCACCTGGCCTCGCACTTGGGTGGCAAGCCGATCTGGCGCGAAGACATCCTCGGTTTTGTACCGGGTGAGGCGCCGCAGAAACGCGTATGCGTCGGTGGCATCAACGGTGTCTATGGCCTCGGCGATTCCCTGGCCGACGGTTTTGAAGGGGGCGTTCGCGCGGCCAGCGAAGCCGGCTTCGGTCCGGTCGAAGCCAAGTTGCCAAAAGCCCTGGTCCGCCAGGAAGAACCGACGCTGGCATTGTTTCAAGTGCCTTACGAGAAAGTCACTGCGCGTGCGCCGAAGCAATTCGTCGATCTGCAAAACGACGTCACCGCGGCCGGTATCGAATTGGCGACTCGCGAAGGCTTTGAGTCGGTCGAGCACGTCAAGCGCTACACCGCGTTGGGCTTTGGCACCGACCAGGGCAAGCTCGGCAACGTCAACGGCCTGGCCATCGCCGCCCGTTCGCTGAACGTGACCATCCCGCAGATGGGCACCACCATGTTCCGTCCGAACTACACGCCGGTGACTTTCGGTGCCGTGGCCGGTCGTCACTGTGGGCACATTTTCGAGCCGGTGCGTTTCACCGCACTGCATCACTGGCACCTGAAAAACGGCGCCGAGTTCGAAGACGTCGGTCAGTGGAAACGTCCGTGGTACTTCCCGAAATCCGGTGAAGACATGCATGCTGCCGTGAAGCGCGAATGCAAAGCCGTGCGCGACAGCGTCGGCCTGCTGGACGCCTCGACCCTGGGCAAGATCGACATCCAGGGGCCGGACTCACGCGAGTTCCTCAACCGCATCTACACCAACGCCTGGACCAAGCTTGACGTGGGCAAGGCGCGTTACGGCCTGATGTGCAAAGAAGACGGCATGGTGTTCGACGACGGCGTGACCGCGTGCCTCGCCGACAACCACTTCGTGATGACCACCACCACCGGCGGCGCTGCACGCGTGCTGCAATGGCTGGAAATCTACCACCAGACCGAATGGCCGGACCTGAAGGTGTACTTCACTTCCGTGACCGATCACTGGGCGACCATGACCCTGTCCGGGCCGAACAGCCGCAAGCTGCTCGCCGAAGTCACCGACATCGACCTGAGCAACGAAGCCTTCCCGTTCATGACCTGGAAAGAAGGCCTGGTGGGCGGTGTGCCGGCGCGGGTGTTCCGGATTTCGTTTACCGGCGAGCTGTCGTACGAAGTCAACGTGCAAGCCGACTACGCCATGGGCGTGCTGGAAAAAATCGTCGACGCCGGCAAGAAGTACAACCTGACGCCGTACGGCACCGAAACCATGCACGTACTGCGGGCCGAGAAGGGCTTCATCATCGTCGGCCAGGACACTGACGGCTCGATGACCCCGGACGACTTGAACATGGGCTGGTGCGTCGGTCGCACCAAACCGTTCTCGTGGATCGGCCAGCGTGGGATGAATCGCGAAGACTGCGTGCGTGACCAGCGCAAGCAGCTGGTGGGCCTGAAGCCGATCGATCCGAACAAATGGCTGCCGGAAGGCGCGCAATTGGTGTTCAACACCAAGCAGGCGATCCCGATGACCATGGTCGGCCACGTGACCTCCAGCTACGCGCACAACTCCCTGGGCTATTCGTTTGCCATGGGCGTGGTCAAGGGCGGCCTGAACCGCATGGGTGAGCGTGTGTTCGCGCCACTGGCGGACGGCAGCGTGATCGAGGCGGAAATCGTTTCTTCGGTGTTCTTCGATCCGAAGGGCGAACGCCAGAACGTTTAACGACCTCGGGTCCTGTGGTGTGCTGGCTGCCGCTTTCGCGAGCAAGCCCGCTCCCACAGGGGGAACGCGGTCGAATGTGGGAGCGGGCTTGCTCGCGAAGGCGGCGCAACAGCCACCACCAGGACCGGAACCAACAGAATTCAGGAAAGGTGCTTTATGACCGCAGCCAATGTTTACCAACAACGCCCAACCACCGGGGCCAAGGCCGAGTCGTCGCTGCATCATGCCGACCTCGCCAGCCTGGTGGGCAAGGGTCGCAAGAGCGCCGGCGTGACCGTGCGCGAGAAAAAACTCCTCGGCCACCTGACCATCCGTGGCGACGGCCACGATGCCGCGTTCGCCGCCGGCGTGCAGAAGGCGCTCGGGATCGAACTGCCAGGTGCGCTGACCGTCACCGTCAAAGGTGAAACCAGCCTGCAATGGATGGGGCCGGATGAATGGCTGCTGATCGTGCCGACCGGCGAAGAATTCGCCGCCGAGCAAAAGCTGCGTGAAGCGCTGGGCGACCTGCATATCCAGATCGTCAACGTCAGCGGTGGGCAGCAGATCCTCGAACTGAGCGGCCCGAACGTGCGCCAGGTGCTGATGAAGTCCACCAGTTACGACGTGCACCCCAACAACTTTCCGGTGGGCAAGGCGGTCGGCACGGTGTTCGCCAAGTCGCAACTGGTGATCCGTCACACCGCCGAAGACACCTGGGAACTGCTGATCCGCCGCAGCTTCTCGGATTACTGGTGGTTGTGGTTGCAGGATGCTTCTGCCGAATATGGCCTTAGCGTTCAGGCTTGACCATCGATCACCTGTAGGAGCGAGCTTGCTCGCGAAGGACCAGAGGGCGACGCATTGCATCAGGATGCACGCGTTATCGTTGACGTCCATCGCGAGCAAGCTCGCTCCTACAGGCAGGTTTACCGATTTCTCAGGAGTCACCGCACTATGAGCCGCGCCCCAGACACATGGATTCTGACCGCCGACTGCCCCAGCGTGCTCGGCACCGTGGACGCGGTGACGCGCTTTCTGTTCGAGCAGGGCTGCTACGTCACCGAGCACCATTCCTTCGACGACCGGCTCTCGGGCCGCTTCTTCATTCGCGTGGAATTTCGCCAACCGGATGGCTTCGACGAGCAGTCCTTCCGCGCAGGCTTGGCCGAACGTGGTGAATCCTTCGGCATGATCTTCGAACTGACCCCGCCGCATTACCGGCCGAAAGTGGTGATCATGGTCTCCAAGGCCGATCACTGTCTCAACGACTTGCTCTACCGCCAGCGCATCGGCCAGCTGTCGATGGACGTGGCCGCCGTGGTCTCCAACCATCCCGATCTCAAGCCGCTGGCCGACTGGCACCAGATTCCGTACTACCATTTCCCCCTGGACCCGAACGACAAGCCGTCCCAGGAGCGTCAGGTGTTGCAGGTGATCGAAGAGTGCGGTGCCGAGCTGGTGATCCTTGCCCGCTACATGCAGGTGTTGTCGCCGGAGCTGTGCCGCAAACTCGATGGCAAGGCGATCAATATCCACCACTCCCTGCTGCCCGGGTTCAAGGGTGCCAAGCCCTATCACCAGGCCTACAACAAGGGCGTGAAACTGGTCGGCGCCACGGCGCATTACATCAACAACGACCTCGACGAAGGGCCGATCATTGCCCAAGGCGTGGAGGTGGTGGATCACAGCCATTACCCGGAAGACCTGATCGCCAAGGGGCGGGATATCGAAGGGCTGACCCTGGCCCGGGCCGTCGGGTATCACATTGAGAGAAGAGTGTTTTTGAACGCGAACAGAACAGTCGTTCTCTAGATCGCCTCCCCCTGTAGGAGCTGGCTTGCCAGCGAAGGGGCCGCAACAAACAACGCAAGACACACAGGCAATAACCCGAGCAATCAACGCGCCGCCGATCCCAGGCGACGCGACCGCTACATAAAAACAACAGCGAGGTGAAAGCATGTCTGGCAATCGTGGTGTGGTGTATCTCGGCGCTGGCAAGGTCGAAGTACAGAAAATCGACTATCCGAAAATGCAGGACCCGCGCGGCAGGAAGATCAACCACGCCGTCATCCTGCGTGTGGTTTCCACCAACATCTGTGGTTCCGACCAGCACATGGTGCGCGGCCGTACCACTGCACAAACCGGCCTGGTGCTGGGGCACGAGATCACCGGTGAAGTGATCGAGAAGGGCAGCGACGTCGAGAACCTGCAGATCGGCGACCTGGTGTCCGTACCGTTCAACGTGGCTTGCGGGCGCTGCCGTTCCTGCAAGGAAATGCACACCGGCGTGTGCCTGAGCGTCAACCCGGCCCGTCCGGGCGGTGCCTACGGTTACGTCGACATGGGCGACTGGACCGGTGGCCAGGCCGAATACGCCATGGTGCCGTACGCCGACTTCAACCTGCTGAAACTGCCGGATCGCGACCGGGCCATGGAGAAAATCCGTGACCTGACCTGCCTCTCCGACATCCTGCCGACCGGCTATCACGGTGCCGTGACCGCCGGCGTTGGCCCAGGCAGCACCGTCTACATCGCCGGTGCCGGCCCAGTGGGTCTAGCCGCCGCCGCTTCCGCTCGCCTGCTGGGCGCGGCGGTGGTCATCGTTGGTGACGTCAATACCATCCGCCTGGCCCACGCCAAGGCCCAGGGTTTCGAAATCGCCGACCTGTCTTCCGACACCCCGCTGCACGAACAGATCGCTACGCTGCTGGGCGAACCGGAAGTGGACTGCGCCATCGACGCCGTAGGCTTCGAAGCCCGCGGTCACGGCCATGACGGCGTAAAACACGAAGCCCCGGCCACCGTGCTCAACTCCCTGATGGGCGTGGTACGCGTGGCCGGCAAGATCGGCATCCCTGGCCTCTACGTCACCGAAGATCCAGGTGCTGTGGATGCCGCCGCAAAAATGGGCAGCCTGAGCATCCGCTTCGGTCTCGGCTGGGCCAAGTCCCACAGCTTCCACACCGGCCAGACCCCGGTCATGAAGTACAACCGCCAGCTGATGCAGGCAATCATGTGGGACCGCATCAACATCGCTGAAGTGGTCGGCGTGCAGGTCATCAGCCTGGATCAGGCGCCGGAAGGTTACGGCGAGTTCGATGCGGGCGTGCCGAAGAAGTTTGTGATTGATCCGCATAAGTTGTTTAGTGCGGCGTAAGAGCGTTTGAAGTAAGAGAAGGGCGACGTGATGTCGCCCTTTTTTGCATCTCGCATCGGAGTGGCATTGACGATAGCTAGTTGACGTCTCAGCCCACGTATCTCTGTATTTAGACGTTCAAGTGTAGTTCGGATATTTGTGCCTAGCTGTTCATGCGGAATGTCGCGAGTGTTGTGCAGGATGCGATCACGCTGAGAACTCAGTAGATTGATGCGGTGCTGACTCCTTCCCTGGCGGGCTGTTTGATTTACTGTTTCGAAGTAGGGTGGCGGGCGCCCTAAGTTCGATGTACTGACGCTTTGACGTCCCAACGACGTTACTTCAAGGAAATAGGCGACAAGGCTCCAGGCATGACTAAGAAATCAGTTCTTTCAGCATCGTTCCGATTGCAGCTTTTGCCTACTAGCAGATCTGATAGGTTCTTAACCCTCAGTCCCGTATTGCGACGAGCGGGTTGAAAATGGACGCGTGCCTGAGGAACATGCCCGCTCATAGCCGGTCAAATCGGCAGCTTTGCGCCCGTGAGCCGGGCGTTTTCATGGCACAAGAGGATGTCTGGATGAAGATTTCACGCGGTTTAGTACTGGCTTCCCTGATGACATTCGTGGCCAGCCCGGTCTTCGCACAGTTCAGCCTGGGCGATGCGGCCAATGCCATTGCGGGGATGAAGGGCGGCAACGCGGCCACAGAGGCCGCGCCGACTTCGGAGACTGCGGACCTGCTGGGTGCGCTCAGCCAACTGAATGTGACGCCACAACAAGCCGTCGGCGGTGCCGGGGCGATGCTCGGGCTGGCGAAGAATCAATTGAGTTCGACCGACTATTCGGAACTGGCCAAAAGCGTACCTGGAATCGACACACTGTCGGGCGGCGGTGAACTGGGCGCGCTCGCCGGCTTGTTGGGGGCGACCGGTAAATCCGCAGGGCTGGATAACGCCCTGGGCAACGTCAAGGACACCAACGACCTGAACAACGCCTTCAGCGCCCTGGGCATGGACACTGGCATGATCGGCGTGTTTGCGCCGGTGATCCTGCAATACTTCGGTCAGCAGGGTGTCGGCGGTTCGCTGCTGCAAAGCCTGGGTGGCATTTGGGGTGCCGGCACCGGCACCGGCACCGGAATCGGCAGCTGATTCAGCGGCTTTCGGCGCGCAACTCGTCGATACGCCGGTCCTTCTCGATCCAGAGCTGGTTGACCCAGTTCTGGACCTTCTCACGAAACAGCGGATCGTTTTCGTAATCGCCCTGCCACAACGCCGGGTCGAGCTCGCGGGTCTTGATGTCGATGATCACCCGCGGCACGTTGCCGCTGATCAAGTCCCAGAACCCCGGAATGGCCGGCTGCGGATACACCACGGTCACGTCGAGAATCGCATCCAGCTGTTCACCCATCGCCGCCAGTACAAACGCCACGCCACCGGCCTTGGGCTTGAGCAGGTGGGTGAAGGGCGACTGCTGATGGGCACTTTTGGCGGCGGTAAAACGCGTGCCTTCCAGATAATTGACCACGGTCACCGGTTGCCGCTTGAACAGCTCGCAGGCTTGTCGGGTGATCTCCAGATCCTTGCCGGCCAACTCCGGGTTCTTCGCCAGGAACGCCTTGCTGTAGCGCTTCATGAACGGGTAATCCAGCGCCCACCAGGCCAGGCCCAGGAACGGCACCCAGATCAGTTCTTTCTTGAGGAAAAACTTGAAGAACGGCGTGCGTCGATTCAGCGTCTGGATCAGCGCCGGGATATCGACCCAGGACTGGTGATTGCTGATCACCAGATAGGAAGTGTCGCGACGCAGATCGTCACCGCCGCGAATATCCCATTGGGTGGGGATGCACAGGCGAAAGATCAGCTTGTCGATTTCCGACCAGGTCTCGGCAATCCACATCACCACCGAGGACGCGTAATCGCGAAAACGCCCGGGCAGGACCAGTTTGAGCAAGGCGAACACCATCAAAGGTCCGATCAGGACCAGCGTGTTGAGCAACAGCAGCAATGTGACGAAACAGCCGGTGAGCAGGCGGCGCATAAATGACTCTTGGAAGCGTTAGGGCGCGCCATGATAAGCAGCTTCGGACGACAGGCCAAATCGGCGCTGACGAATGTTTCACCTCCGGACCGTTACCCTTGTGGGAACGATCAACTCAACAACGGTCTAAAATTGCGCTGCCAACTCCTCAAGGACTCCCAATACGTGAAATCCCTTCTTGCATTGCTATCTCTCCTTGCCCTGCCGGCTTTGGCAGCCGAGCCGACGCTCTACGGCCGCTACGAATACATCTCGCTACCGGAAATCGGTGGCGAAGTGCTCAAGGCCAAAATGGACACCGGCGCGTTGACTGCCTCGCTGTCGGCCAAGGACATCGAAACTTTCACCCGCGACGGCGAAGACTGGGTGCGTTTCCGCCTGGCGACCAAGGGTGCGAGCAACAAGGTCTACGAACACAAGGTCGCGAGGATCAGCAAGATCAAGACCCGCTCCGAAGAGGACGAGGATGACAGCGAAGTGATCGCGCCCACCAAGCGGCCGGTGGTCGATCTCGAGTTGTGCCTGGGCAATGTAAAACGCACGGTCGAGGTCAACCTGACTGACCGCAGCAGCTTCAATTATCCCTTGTTGATCGGCGCCAAGGCCTTGCGCGAGTTTGGCGCGGCGGTGAATCCGGCTCGACGGTTTACGGCGGACAAGCCCGATTGCTGATTGACGGGGTGTAAGGCTTGGGGCACCGTTCGACCACTCAACCGCCAGGCTCGGACGCCATGCCCCATATCCTGATTGTCGAAGACGAAGCGGCGATTGCCGACACCCTGATTTTCGCCTTGCAGGGCGAGGGGTTCACCACCACGTGGCTGACACTTGGCGCGGCGGCGCTTGAGCATCAGCGGCAGACCCCGGCGGACCTGATCATCCTCGACATCGGTCTGCCGGACATCAGCGGCTTCGAAACCTGCAAGGCGTTGCGACGTTTCAGCGAAGTACCGGTGATGTTTCTCAGCGCCCGCGATAGCGAAATCGACCGTGTCGTAGGCCTGGAGATTGGTGCCGACGATTACGTGGTCAAGCCGTTCAGCCCCCGTGAAGTGGCGGCGCGGGTCCGGGCGATTCTCAAGCGCATGGCACCCAAAAACCTGACTGAAATCGCGCCAACACTGTTCCGCATCGATTACGAGCGTATACAGATCAGTTATCGCGGTCAGCCACTGAGCCTGACCCGACACGAATTCCGTTTGCTGCAATGCCTGCTGGAGCAACCCGAGCGCGTGTTCAGCCGCGAGCTATTGCTCGATGCCTTGGGCGTGGCCGCCGATGCCGGCTACGAGCGTAGCATCGACAGCCACATCAAGAGCGTGCGCGCCAAGTTGCGATCGATTAAGGCCGATGCAGAGCCGATTCAGACCCATCGCGGCCTCGGATACAGCTACAGCCCGGGACACAGCTGATGCCATTGGGGTTACGGATTTTCCTGGTCTATGTGCTGTTCGTCGGCTTGACCGGCTACTTCGTGCTCAACACCGTGATGGAAGAAATTCGTCCCGGGGTGCGCCAGTCCACGGAAGAAACCCTGGTCGACACCGCCAACCTGATGGCGGAAATCCTGCGCGATGACTTCAAGGCCGGCACCCTCAACCAGAGCCGCTGGCCGGAACTGCTCAAGGCCTACGGCGAGCGGCAACCGGCGGCGAACATCTGGGGTTTGCCGAAAAACCAGGTCAACCACCGCATCTACGTCACTGACGCCAACGGCATCGTGGTACTGGATTCCAGCGGCACAGCGGTCGGTCAGGATTACTCGCGCTGGAACGACGTTTACCTGACCCTGCGCGGCGAATATGGTGCCCGCTCGACCCGCAGTGACCCCAATGATGCGAGCTCGTCGGTGATGCACGTCGGCGCGCCGATTCGCGATAACGGCCGGATCATCGGCGTGGTCACTGTGGCCAAGCCCAACAGCTCGTTGCAGTCTTATGTGGATCGCACCGAGCGACGATTGCTGGGTTATGGCGCCGGCCTGATCGGCCTCGGCCTGCTGTTCGGTGCGCTGTTGTCCTGGTGGTTGAGTCGGTCGCTGCGGCGCTTGACCGCTTATGCGCAAGCAGTGAGCGAAGGCCGGCGGATCGAGGTGCCGCACTATCGCGGTGGCGAGCTGGAGCAATTGGCGACGGCCGTAGAACAGATGCGCACGCAGCTCGAGGGCCGGGCCTACGTAGAGCGTTACGTGCACACATTGACCCACGAATTGAAGAGCCCGCTGGCGGCGATTCGCGGCGCGGCGGAACTGCTGCAGGGCGAGATGCCGTTGGCTCAACGGCAGCGTTTTGTCGGCAACATCGACAGTGAAAGTACGCGCATGCAACAGTTGATCGAGCGGCTGTTGAACCTGGCGCAAGTTGAACAGCGTCAGGGGCTTGAGGCGCGTGTCGAGGTGCCACTGGCGGCGTTGGTGGCCGAACTGATTGATGCCCAGTCTGCGCGGATCGAAGGCAGGCAGTTGCGCGTGTCACAGATGATTGCGGCGGACCTGATGCTAAGGGGGGAGCCGTTTTTGTTGCGGCAGGCGCTGGGCAACCTGCTGGAAAATGCGCTGGATTTCACCCCTGCTCAGGGCGTGATGCGATTCACCGCCGAGCGAATGGGCGAGCAGATCGAATTCAAGCTCTTCAACCAGGGCGAAGCGATTCCGGACTATGCGTTGCCGCGCCTGAACGAGCGTTTCTACTCGCTGCCGCGACCGGATACTGGGCGAAAAAGCACCGGGCTTGGGCTGAATTTCGTGGAAGAAGTGGTGAAGTTGCATGGTGGGGTGATGAGCATCGGCAACGTTGAGGGTGGCGTTGAAGTCAGTTTGCTCCTGCCTTTAGACCAAGTCGCAGTCTCCACATAATCTCCACATTCCCCCCATAAAGCCCCCACACAGCCCGTCCAGACTCTGCCTTATCAAAACAGGGAGAGTCCCATGAACCGAAGCCTGACCTTGAAACTCGGGGCGATTGCCCTGCTGATTGTGTTATTGCTGATCCCGTTGCTGATGATCAACGGCGTCATCCAGGACCGCCAGCAACTGCGCGACGGCGTGCTTGAAGACATCGCCCGCAGCGCCAGTTACAGCCAGCAATTGAGCGGGCCGTTGTTGGTGGTGCCCTATCGCAAAGTCGTGCGCACCTGGAAGACCCACGAAAAAACCCACGAACGCTATCAGGACATTGGTGAAGAGCGCGGTCGTTTGTACTTCCTCCCGGAGCGCTTCGAACTCGACGGCCAGGTCCAGACCGAACTGCGTTCCCGAGGCATTTACCAGGCGCGGCTGTTCCATGCCGACAACCGCATCAGCGGCCATTTTTCACTGCCGGCGCAGCTGGGTATCCAGGAAGATTTCGCTGATTACCAGTTCGATCGGCCATTCCTGGCGGTCGGCATCAGCGACATTCGCGGCATCGAGAATGCCTTGAAACTCGAGCTCAACGGCCAGCGTCTGGACTTCGTTCCGGGTAGTCAGGTCGGCTGGCTGGGGGAGGGCGTCCATGTGATGTTGCCGGCGTTGGACGCGAGGCAAAACACAGAGCTGGCCTTCGGTTTCGACCTGAAGCTGCAAGGCACCGGCCAGTTTCAGGTCCTGCCGGTGGGCAAGACCAGCAAGGTCTCGCTGAGCGCCAACTGGCCGCATCCCCGTTTCATCGGCAACTACCTGCCAGCCCAGCGCGAAATCACCGATCAAGGCTTCACCGCCAATTGGCAGACTTCGTTTTTTTCCACCAATCTGCAAGAGATCCTCAACAGCTGCGTGCCCAGTGGTGCTTGCGAGGCGTTGTCCGGTCGCAGCTTTGGCGTGAGCTTCGTCGACCCGGTGGACCAATACCTGAAAAGCGACCGCGCGATCAAATACGCACTGTTGTTCATCGTCCTGACGTTCGCCGGTTTCTTCCTTTTTGAAGTGCTTAAAAGCCTGGCGGTGCACCCGGTGCAATACGCTTTGGTGGGCGTGGCGCTAGCGTTCTTTTATCTGCTTTTGTTGTCGCTGTCCGAACACATTGGCTTTGCCTTGGCGTATCTATTGTCGGCCAGCGGATGTGTATTGTTGATTGGTTTTTATGTCTGCCACGTGCTGCGCAGCGTGCGTCACGGCTTGAGTTTTTCGGTGGGGCTGGCGGCTTTGTACGGCCTGCTTTATGGCTTGTTGAGTGCCGAGGATTACGCGCTGTTGATGGGGTCGTTGTTGCTGTTCGGCTTGCTCGGGGTGTTCATGGTGCTGACCCGCAAACTGGATTGGTATGGGGTCGGACAGAAAGCGGCCAAGCCGTTGGCGTTCGATATTGGAGCGATGGAATGAGTCGGTCGCTGGGGTTGCGGGAAGATCAGCGGGAAGGGGAGGTGCTGGCGACGCTGATTTTCGGGTTGTTTCCGGTTGATCCGGTGTGGTGCGTTCGACTTGCTCGTGGAAAGCCCGGTCCGGTCGGCCAAAAACCAGACTTTGTAACGGATCAACGCCGCTGCGTCCATGATCCCGTCGGACAGGGCGACGTCTCGGTTGGAGGGCACATTCCTTTTTAAATAAATCTGTGCCCTTTTTTCCCTTTTTACTTGTTCAGGTGGTTCTTATATTTAGGTTGGCGGCGTTGGTGGGGCTGCCAATTCCAGGGATTCTAGCGCGAGGAATGAACTGCTGGATCGTGGGGGGATCGGCAGGAGAGCTTCTCAGAGGACCCATCTCAACATTTCCCCTGGTAACGGTATTAGGTGTCGATGCCAGTCGAGGAGTCCTGGAAGGACGGAATCGGTACATCCCTCCTAATCCAGCGCCTAAAAGAAAACTTGACCCAAGTAGAAGTGCGGTGTTTGCCGTTTTATCGTCAGCCTCTACCATAAACCCGGCGGCGCCTACTACCGCCGCAGCGGTTGATGCCGTGAGCTTGAGCGTTGCAGCCGGATGGGCAGGTGTCACAAACGTGACCATTTTCCTGATCATCGACAAAAATGAATGTCCAGTCGGGTCGCACCGGCCTATCGGGTTACCCTCGCAATACGAGTAGGCATTCACTCCTCCTTCTTCAAATGGACTCGAACTGTCCGGTTTGTTAAACCGCATCAACACCGTATTGAACAGCCGATACCCATTGCCCAAATGATAGTGCCCGGTCAGCGGGTCAGGACGTTCGCCGTTGAACCCGAGCAAACTGAGCAAGCCGTTTTTTGCCGGCCGATGGCCGTAGGGTGAGTAGGCGATGGGGTGAGGCCTATTCGCGTCGAGGGCATTTAGGACCGAGCGCTGTTGATCGGTCGCGAGCAGGACTGTTTTACTGGAATATATAGGCATTGACCGAGCTCCAGGTACGGTTCATAAAGTCGGACCTTAAGCATCGGATTTTTTTCATTTTTTGCCTACTAGCAGAACTGATAGGGTCGTTGCGCAGCATCAAACGTCACTTCAACCAGCGAAGTGCTAAACCTTGGGCATCGTCGCCAGCATCGAAGGCCGCTGACTCACCTCGAAATACCACGCCGCCAACTGCGGATTCGCTTCACGCCACTCCAGGTCGGGATGGCGCAGATCCACATAACCCAACGCACACGCCACGCTGATCGCCGCTACGTCGAAATGGCTGGTCAGCTCGGCAATCGCATCCTTCTCCAGCAAAGCTAAAGTACGGCGAATTTTGTCGCGCTGGCCGTCGAGCCATTGGTCCCAGTGTTTTTCCGGGGCGCGCAGGGCGACTTCGTAGCGTACGAGTACCGCGGCGTCCATGATCCCGTCGGCCATGGAGGCGAGGGTCAGGCGCCGCCAGCGGGCCGAGCCTTCGCGGGGGATCAGCGGGTTGCCGACGTGCTGGTGGTCCAGGTAATCGAGGATCACCCGGCTGTCGTGGATGACGCTGCCGTCGGCCAGGCGCAGGGCGGGGATCTTGCTCAGGGGGTTGTCGTCGATCAGGGTCTGGTCCGGGTCGACCGGCGTGAGTACGCAGTTCTGCAGGGCGACGCGGTCCTGTTGACCGGTTTCGTGCAGGAGCACCATGACTTTGCGCACGAAGGGGGAGAGGGGGTTGTGGTAGAGGGTCATGCTCGGGGTGGACATGGCGACGTCTCGGTCAGAGGAGGTGTCGGGCAGCATAGCGCGTTGATGCGTGGGTTCAAGATGAGCCATGTGGGAGCGGGCTTGCTCGCGAAGGCGTCGTGTCAGTCAACAATTAATCAGATGACATATCGCATTCGCGAGCAAGCCCGCTCCCACAGGTTTTGCGTTTTAGCTGGCCGGTTGCAGCGTCTGACCGGCTTCAGGGCCCGGAGCTGCCTGCTGAGGCTTGAGTTCCCGGGCAACGGTCCAGACGATGAAGGCGGCGACGATGTCGAAAATCGCCAAAGTCACGAACAGCGGGCTGTAGCCGATCTTGGTCACCATCACGCCGAACACCAGAGTGAAAGCGGCCGCGCCGAGGTAGCCGAACATCCCGCCCATGCCTGTGGCCGTGGCCACTTCGTTTTTGCCGAACGAGTCAGAGGTGATCGCGTACAACGCACCTGACAAGGTCTGGTGGGCGAAACCGCCGATGCACAGCAGCGCAATCGCCGTGTACGGGCTGGCGACCAGGCCGATGCATGCCGGGCCGATCATGCACGAGGCACCGAACAGCAAGACCATTTTGCGCGAGGTGAACAGCGACACTTTGCAGTGCTTGTGGAAGAACGGACTCAGGTAGCCACCGAGCACGCAGCCCAGGTCGGCGGCGAGGAAAGGCAGCCAGGCGAACATCGCGATCTCCTTGATGTTCATGTGCCGCTCGGTCATCAGGTACAACGGAATCCAGGCATTGAAAGTCTGCCAGGCCGGCTCGGAAAGGATCCGCGCGCTGGCGATGGCGTAGAAGTTACGGCTGCCGATGATTTTCTTCCAGCTGCCCTTTTTGGTGGCCGGCTCTTTGAAGTGATCTTCCTGGCCGCTGAGGATGTAGGCGCGCTCTTCATCGCCCAGGCGTTTCTGGTCCCGGGGATGCTTGTAGAGGAGCACCCACAGCAAGCTCCAGAGCACGCCCAGGCCACCAACGATCAGGAACGCCAGTTCCCAGCCACTGTGCAGGATCGCCCAGACCACCAAGGGCGGCGCCAGCAGTGCGCCGATCGATGAACCGATGTTGAACCAGCCAATGGCTACCGAACGCTCCTTGGCCGGAAACCATTCGGTGGTGGCTTTCACGGCCGCCGGCAAGCCTGCCGCTTCCGTCAGCCCGAGCAGGCCACGAACGAATGCCAAGCCCTGCCAGCCACTCGCCAGTGCTGCCAGCGCGCAGGCAATCGACCAGGCGAAGGCAAAGATCGCGAAGCCCATTTTGGTGCCGATGGCATCGATGATGTAGCCGGCCACCGGTTGCATCAGCGCATAACAGACCTGCCAGGCGACCACGATGTGCGAGTACTGCTCGGTGGTAATGTTCATTTCGCTCATCAGGGTCGGGGCGGCCACTGACAGGGTATTGCGAGCGAGGTAATTGACGATCAGACCGGCAGTTACCAGACCGACCATCCACCAGCGGATGCCTTTGACTTTCATCACATCACCGTCATTTTTCTTGGATTTATTGTGGGTGTCGCATTTGTTGTAGGTTGTCGTACAACATGCGCCTTTATAGAAGCGCAAGGGTGAATGTGTCAACAAATATGTCAGGGATTTAGCGGGGAGAGGCGACGGGCGGGGGGCATTGTCGTCGTATGACTTGTAGGAGCGAGCTTGCACGCGATGACCTTCAATATGACGCTGGAAGCCTGGCTCCCCGAGGCGTTCTCAGGTTTATCGCGAGCAAGCTCGCTCCTACAGAGGGGGGCGCATTATCGGCGTTGGAGGAGGCCGCGCAGGGCGAGGGCGGCTGGAATACCCAGGCCAAGCCAGCTCAAGGCATCCCAGATCCCATCGCCCAGCAGCGCGGCGAACAACCCCGCCGCGCTGAACAAGGCGATGACGGTGGGGGTGGCGAACACCTTCCAGAAATTCGACTGCCGGGGCCTCATGCCACGCTCTCCGCTTTTTCCAGCACGGGTTTCGCAGCCTTGCGCCGCACCACCCACAGGTAGACGCCACTGCCGAGCACAATGATCGTCAGCACATCCAGGGTCGCCCAGAGAATCTGCATCGGCATGCCGCCGTAGTCACCGAAGTGCAACGGCTGTGACATGCCCATGGCGTCCATGTACCAGGGACGTTCGGCCACGGCGGTGACTTGCAGGGTGCTGGCGTCGATCAGTACCGGCGTCAGCAAGTGCGAGGTCAGGTGCGTGCTGCCTTTCATGAACACCGCGTAATGGTGCTCGCTGGAGAACCGCGTGCCGGGGAAGGCAATGAAATCCGGCTGCATGCCGGGTGCGACTTCCTTGGCGATGTCGAGCAAACGCGTGGCCGGTGCCAGTTGCGTCAATGGCGGCGCATCGCGATACGGCGCGACCATCGCGCTCAGGCTGTCGTTGCGCCACGCGGCGATGAGCAGGTCGGCGCAGGCACTGATCACACCGGTTACACCCACCACCAGCGCCCAGGTCAAAGTCACTACGCCGATCAGGTTGTGCAGGTCAAGCCAGCGCAGGCGGGTGGACTTGTCCTGGCGCACGGTGGCGAATTTCAAGCGGCGCATGAATGGCAGGTACAACACGGTGCCGGACACGATCGCGACGACGAACAGCAACCCCATGAACGCCAGCAGCAACTTGCCCGGCAGCCCGGCGAACATGTCCACGTGCAGGCGCAGCATGACCATCATGAAGCCGCCATTGGCCGACGGCATCTCCAGCGCTTCGCCGGTGCGGGCGTCGAGCATGAAGGTGTGGGACGAGTTCGGCTCGGTGCCGGCGGTGGCCGCCATGATCGCGATCGCGCCATTGGGTTCGTCCTCGTCGAAACCGAAGTACTGCATGACTTCGCCGGGACGATGTTTTTCAGCGGCCTGCACCAGTTGCTGCAAATTCAGCTGCGGGGTGTCCGCCGGCATCTGCTTCAACTCGGCGGCATCGCCCAGCAGATGGTCGATCTCGTGGTGGAAGATCAACGGCAGGCCGGTCAGTGCCAGCATCAGCAGAAACACGGTGCAGATCAGGCTGGTCCAAGTGTGGACGAAGGACCAGCGGCGAATTGTTTTACTTTTCATTTCATAGCCTTCAGAAAAACCTAAGCCGTCCACGAAGGACGGCCGGGTCGTTGGGCCTGTCGGGTCAAGCCGTTACCACTTGTAGGTGGCACTGGCGACGACACTGCGTTGGTCGCCGTAGTAGCAGTAGAAACTGTCGCAAGTCGAGATGTAGTCCTTGTCGAACAGGTTGGTCGCGTTCAGCGCCAGCGAGGCACCTTTGAGGCTGTTGTCCAGGCGACCGAGGTCGTAATGAACGGCAGCGTCGAACACTGTGTAGGCGTCAGCCTTGCCCAGCTCGGTGTTGGCCTGGTCGCCGTAGGTATTGCCGGTGTAGCGAACGCCGCCGCCCACGCCGAACCCGTCCATCACGCCGTTGTGCCAGGTGTAGTCGGTCCACAGCGAAGCCTGTTGATTAGGCATCAGCTGCAGGCGGTTGCCTTTGAAAGTGCCATCCTGCACTTCGGACTTGGCCAGGGTGTAGGCCGCGATCACCTTGAGGTTTTCGGTCACGTCGGAAACGGCTTCCAGCTCCAGGCCCTTGACCTTCACTTCACCGGTCTGGCTGGTGATATTGACGCCGGCCGAATTGGTCGTGGTGACCGAAACGTTTTTCTGGGTCAAGTCGTAGATCGCCGCGCTCAGCAAGGTATCGCTGCCCGGTGGCTGGTACTTGATACCCAGTTCCCATTGTTCGCCTTCAGTCGGCTTGAACGAATCGGTCGGCGATGCGGTGGCGTTGCTGGTTGGCTGGAACGATTCGGCGTACGACAGGTACGGCACGATGCCGTTGTCGAACACGTAGCTGATCGCCGCGTTGCCGCTGAAGTTGGTATCGCGTTCGGTGTTGGTGGCATCGCCCTTGTTGAAGAACTTGGTGCCGGTGTGGACCCAGTCTTCGCGGCCGCCCAGGGTCAGGCGCCATTGGTCGAGGGCCAGCTGATCCTGGATGTAGAGGCCGGTCTGATAGGTCTTCTGGTCGTAGTCATAGAACGCGTCGGAGCGTGGTGGACGCACGATCGGCTGGCCATAAATCGGGTTGTTGACGTTGGTGGTCAGGCCATCGCCGAAGATCGAGGTGTAGTTGGTGTTGCTGCGCTGGTGATCGAGGCCGAGCAACAAGGTGTGCTGGACATCGCCGGTGGCGAAGTCGGCCTGGAAGTTGTTATCCACGGCGAACTGGCTGATGTCCTCGTCGGTCGAGGTACTGGTTCGGCCCACGTTGCCGTCGGCATCGACCTGAGTGAACGGATAGGCGCCGACGGTAAGCGCCTGGAAGGACAGGTCCGACTTGGTGTAGCGCAGGTTCTGGCGGAACTGCCAGACATCGTTCAAACGATGTTCAAAGGCGTAACCCAGTGCGTAGTAGGTGCGGTCGTAGTATTCCCAGTCCGGGTCGCCCAGGTTTTTGTGGTGGGAAATATCGCCGAGCGGTGAATGGATCCTGGTGCCCTGGATCGGCAGGAACTGGCTGGTGATCCCGGTATCGTCACGAGTGAACTGCGAGAGCAGAGTGAAGGTGGTGTCTTCGTCGATGTTCCAGGTCAGGCTGGGCGCAATGTTGTAGCGCTTGTTGTCGACGTGGTCGATCTGCGTCCCGCTGTCGCGGACCACACCGCTCAGGCCGTAGAGGAACTGCCCTTCATCGTCGATCTTGCCAGTACTGGCGAAGTTGATCTGGCGATGATTGTCGCTACCGTATTGCACCTGGATCTCGTTGCTCGATTCAGCGCTGGGACGGCGGCTGACCATGTCCAGCAGGCCGCCCGGCGGGGTCTGGCCGTAGATCGACGAAGCCGGGCCGCGCAGCAGGGCCAAGCGGTCGAGGTTCCAGGTCTCCTGTTTCGGGTTGGCGTACACGCCTTTAGGCAGTGGCAGGCCATCGAGGAACTGGGTCGGCTCGAAGCCGCGCACGCGCAACCAGTCGGCGCGGGTATCGCTGCCGTAGCTGCTGGCGGTGATGCCGGGCATGTAGCGCACGGCGTCGTCGAGGCTGTGCACGTTGCGGTCGTCCATCTGGTCGCGCGTTGCAATCGAAATCGAACGCGGCACCTCGACCAGCGCGGTGTCGGTCTTGGTCCCGGCGGCCGTGCGCTTGGCCAGATACCCCTGCACCGGGCCCCAGGCGTTTTCAGTATCTGCTTCCACGCCGATGACGCTGGTCGCCGGCAGCGCCATCACGCCCTCGGGCACCGCCACCAGGGTGTAGGTGCCGCCGCTTTGTTCCAGTTGCAGACCGGTGCCGCGCAGGGCTTCGCGCAGGGCTCCGGCAGCGTCGAACTGGCCCTGGACCGGGGCCGACGTCTTGCCGGCGGCCAGCGACGGGTTCAACGACAGCGCCAGACCCGCCTGGCTGGCGATCTGGTTTAGGGTGCTGGCCAATGGCGCGGCCGGCAGGTTGTAGGCGCGAACGCTGGACGCCTGTTCAGCGGCGATCAGTTGGCTGCTGGCCAAAGGGGTGCAAAGGGCAATGGCAAGCGCCAGCAAACCGGGGCGCAACAAGGTGTCTAGCGAACGGGACATACAGCGGCTCCTGAAAGTGAATACTTCTCAATTGCCTAGGTGCCGGACGAAAATCAAAAAGTGATAGGGCTGGATGAAAATAATTTCGATTCATCATTTGCACGGCGTCCTGCACCACCTGTCAGGGCTTGGCCGCCACCGTCACCCACCATGGCGTGTGCTGTTCGATCTGCACCGGCAGGGTCGGCAACAACGCGTTCAGGGCCAGGTTGGTATCCTTGAGTGGGAAGCTACCGGTGATCCGCAGATCAGCCACTTCCGGCGCCACACCCAGGTGACCCGGGCGATAGCGACCGATTTCACGCACCAGATCCTCCAGCCGCGCGTTGTCCACCACCAGCATGCCGCGGGTCCAGGCATCGGCGCCGAGGTTGAGCGCGGCAATCGGGCCCAGGCCGTCGCTGCGAATCAGCATTTGCTGGCCTTCGCGCAGAATCTGCTCTTCGGGACTGGATTGCGGATGGGCGGCCACCGCCGATTGCAGCACGCTCAGTCGCGTGCCTTGCTCTTCACGCTTGACCAGGAACCGCGTACCCAGGGCGCGCATGCTGCCTTCGCGGGTTTCAACGATAAACGGCCGGGCATCGCCGTGAGCGGTTTCGATCAGGATTTCGCCTTCCTGCAGGACGACCAGTCGCTGCTTCTCATCGAAACGCACGTCCACCGCACTGTGGGTGTTGAGGTTGATCAAGGTGCCATCATCCAGGCGAATGGTGCGTTGCTCCCCGGTGGCGGTGCGCTGGTCGGCCAGCCAATAGTCGATTGGCAGGTAACGCTCACCGGCAAACAGCGCCAACCCCAGCACTGCAACGACGCTGGCCAGGCCGCTGCCAAGCTTGCGCGCCCGCCGGCGAATGCCTTCGCGCGATTGCAGCAGGGCG
The DNA here is from genome assembly GCF_035064975.1 of Pseudomonas sp. YuFO20. NCBI lineage: Bacteria > Pseudomonadati > Pseudomonadota > Gammaproteobacteria > Pseudomonadales > Pseudomonadaceae > Pseudomonas > Pseudomonas sp. YuFO20. Next base: position 34,124 of record NZ_JAXDEO010000008.1, on the reverse strand, counting down.
GTGCGGGCCGGGCCGCTGGCGACGCTGAAACGCTGGTCGAGCATGCCCAGTTGACGCCAGGCGCGGGCGTGTTCTTCGTGGGCGGCGTGCCATTTGGCGAACTCTTCGCGTTCCACCGGGTTGCCGGAGTCCAGGGACAGTTGCCAGGCGATAGCGGCATCGAGCACCTGCGCCGACACCGGCTTGGAGTTGACCGGGCTCATGTTGGCTCACCGTACAAGGCGATGTAGCACTGACGGATGCCCTGGGCCAGGTATTGGCGCACCCGCGGCACCGACACCCCGAGGCGCTCGGCAATTTCCGCGTGGCCCAGGCCATCGAGACGATTGTAGAGAAACGCCGCACGGGCCTTGCTCGACAGCTTGCCCAGCAGACGATCGATGTTTTTCAGGTCTTCGAGGATCATTTGCTGTTCTTCCACCGACGGTTGTTCGGCTTCTGGAATCAGCATCAGCTCGGTGAGGTAAGCCTGTTCCAGCGCGGCGCGGCGGAAGTAGTCGAACAGCAGGCCCTTGGCAATCGCCACCAGGAACGCCCGCGGCTCGCGCGGCTCTTTGAGTTCCTCACGTCCGAGCAGGCGCACGAAGGTGTCCTGGCTCAGGTCCTCAGCCCGTTGCGGGCAGGCGACATTGCGCCGTAGCCAGGCCAATAGCCAACCGCGGTGGTCGCGATATAGCGCACCAACGAGCTCACTTTGCGGGCTTGGGACTGACGACACGCAGCATCACCGATTGGGAAGTGTTAACTAACGAGAATTGTTCGCGATTCTGTCAGAGGCGAGGAAGGTAAGCAATTGACACCGGTCGGGTAGGGGTAGGGTTTGTCGTAAGACCTTGTAGGAGCGAGCTTGCTCGCGAAAAACGTCAACGATGACGCGTTTTGCCGGTAGGACCGATGCGCCTGATGTTTTTTCGCGAGCAAGCTCGCTCCTACAGGGGGGTGTCAAAAGGAATGGGTTTGCTGCCGCCGCTTCCACTGATTCAACCGCTGCTGCAGGTTCAACGGGCTATGGATATGCTGCTGACGCGCGCGGCTGAACAGGATCAGCGCCAGTTCGGCGGTCGCCAGGGCGTCGGCGCTGGCGTTGTGACGCTCGAAGACTTCCAGCTTGAACCAGTCGATCCACTCGTCCAGACCGGCTTCGCGGATGTTGGCCTGGGGACACAGCAAAGGGGCGATATCCGCCACATCCAGGAAAGCATGCTGCAACTTGTAGCCCAGGTGATCTTTCAATGCGCGTCCCAGCATGTGCTGGTCGAACGGCGCATGAAAGGCCAGCACCGGGCTGTCGCCGACAAACTCCATGAACTCCAGTAACGCTTCGGCCGGATCGCTGCCGGCGGCAATGGCGCTGGGTCCCAGGCCGTGAATCAGCACACTGGGGCCGAGTTTGAGTTCGTCGCATTGCAACGTGCGCTCGAACTGGCGACTGAAGTCGATTGCGCCATCCTCGATGACCACGGCGCCGATGGACAGTACCCGGTCCTTGTTCATGTTCAGCCCGGTGGTTTCCAGGTCGAGCACGACCCAGCGCTGCTCGCGCAGGCTGCATTCACTCAATCCGCCCACCGTTGGCAGGCATTGAAGGCGCTGCTGCAGCTCTACGGACAAGCTTGGGCCTGCGGGGCGCAGCCATGAAAACAGGCTCATAGTTGGTACCGCAGGGTCAGGCTGCTTTGCAGGCGTTGAGCCTGGCGCAAGGATTCACGCAGGATGCGTCGATCCAGATGATTGAGGCTGTCGGGATCGACCCGGTTGGAGTAGGGCAAATTTTCCCGGGTCTGCAGCTGATGTTGTTGCATGCGGGTTTGCTGGATGAAGTGATAAGCCTCTTCGTACGCCGCGCCGTCCAGTGGCTCGATGACCTCCTTGGCCACCAGCTGGCGGAAGCGCTCTAATGTGTTGTTCGCTTCGATGCCGTGGGCCAGGGCAAGTAACCGCGCGCCGTCGACGAAGGGAGTCAGGCCCTGGATCTTCAGGTCCAGAGTGGCCTTCTCACCATTTTTGCGCGCCAGCACGAACTCACGGAAACGTCCTACGGGAGGACGATTGCGCAGTGCGTTTTCCGCCATCATGCGCTGGAACAGGCGGTTGTCGGCCACCTGGTCGAGAATCCCCCGACGCAACTGTTCGCAGCCTTGCTCGCTGCCCCAGACCACGCGCAAATCGAAGTAAATACTTGAACCCAACAGGTTCTCTGGCGTGGCCTCTCGGATAAACGCCGCAAAGCGTCGCGCCCATTCGGCCCGGGACAGGCACAGCTCGGGATTGCCGGCCATGATGTTGCCTTTGCACAGGGTGAAACCGCAGAGCGCCAAGCTCTGGTTGATCTGATGGGCGATGGGCAGCAGTTTTCCGCGAATCTCGGCGGCGTGGGCGGCGTCCTGTGCTTCGAACAGAATGCCGTTGTCCTGGTCGGTGTGCAGCGTCTGTTCGCGGCGACCTTCGCTGCCAAAACACAGCCAGCTGAACGGGATACCCGGGTCGCCTTTCTCGGCCAGGGTCAGCTCGATCACCCGGCATACGGTGTGGTCGTTGAGCAGAGTAATGATGTGGGTGATCTGGGTCGAAGACGCGCCGTGGGCCAGCATGCGCTCCACCAGTTGACCGATCTCGCCCCGCAGCAGCACCAGGTTTTCCACACGCTGGGCGCTGCGAATGGTGCGCGCCAGGTGAACCAGGTCGACCCGTTGCAGGGAAAACAGATCGCGTTCGGAGACCACGCCGCACAGGCGCTGATCCTTGACCAGGCAGACGTGGGCGATATGCCGCTCGGTCATTGCAATCGCGGCATCGAAGGCGCTGTGGTCCGGAGACAGGAAAAACGGCGACCGGGTCATATGCCGCTCGATCGCCTCGCTGAAGTCGCCGGTGCCGTTGGCCACCACATGACGCAGATCACGCAGGGTGAAAATCCCCAGCGGCGCCTTATGTTCATTGACGATCACAATGCTGCCGACCTGCTGCTCGTGCATCTGGGTCACGGCCTCACGCAGGGGTGTGATTGGGCTGCACATCACTGGATGGCGCATGGCCAATTCACCCAGGCGGGTGTTGAGAGAATATTGGGTGCCCAGGGTTTCCACGGCTTTTTGCTGGACCTGCTGATTGACCTGGTCCAGCAGGCTGCTCACACCACGCAGGGCAAAATCGCGGAAGGTGCCGGAAATGGCGAACAACTTGATGAATGCAAGTTTGTTCAGCTGCAGGCAAAAGGTGTCTTCGGCGGCGAGATGTTCGGTACGGGTCGCACGCTCCCCCAGCAACGCAGCGAGGGGGAAACACTCGCCGGTGGTGATTTCGAAAGTGGTTTCGGTGCCGCCCTTGGCCGTGTGCGGCCGTTCGCCGACGACCCGACCCTGCTTGACGATGTAAAAGTGCTCAACCGGGCCGTCCGCGGGCTTGATGATGCTCTCGCCGGGGGCATAAAAACGCAGCTGACATTGCTCGACCAGGTACGCCAGGTGCGCGTGTTCCATCTGGTTGAAGGGCGGGAAGCGCTGAAGGAATTGCAAAGTGCCCTGGATGTTCTGCAACACCGCGGTTTTCCCTGCCTGTGTGAAGGCGTCCGCTTTACTCATAACCATTACCGCAGTCTTTTTTTGAATTGTTGTTGTCGGATGACTCACCCATGGTCGACCCCTACGGTCGGGGTGCCCATTGGACGTAAGTCTAGGTAGGCCGCAAACGTGATGCAGATTCGGAAAGAACCTACCCAAACGTGAGAAAAACCTCACCTTTGCCCTATTGGAAAATTTTCCGACGGAGTGCACATTGATGGTGTGCTTAGCGATGTCTCACCACTGTGCTAGGGAATTGAATTGAACATGTAGAGAATGCCATGTCCGACCACGATATTTTGAGTGACGCCGAGCGCCAGGCGCTCAGTGACGTCATGCTGGAACCCGACCTGCCGCCGCAACGGGTGCTGATCGTCGACGACGACAAGGACGCCCGAGAGTTGTTGTCGGAGATCCTGGCATTGGACGGCATTCGTTGCATGACGGCAGCCAGTGGCGAAACCGCACTCAAGATGTTGGAAGAGAAACCCTCGATTGGCCTGGTGATCACCGACCTGCGCATGGGCCATATCGATGGCCTGGACCTGATTCGCCAGGTGCGGGAGTCTGTGCGGGCGGCGATGCCGATCATCATCGTCTCCGGCGACGCCGACGTAAAAGACGCGATAGCCGCGATGCACCTGAGCGTAGTGGACTTTCTGCTCAAGCCGATTGATGCCGACAAGTTGTTAGCGCTGGTCAAGCAAGAACTAGGAATTCAGTAACCAAACATTTGTAAGTGATAGTTGCCTCGTATCTCCTTTCAACCGTGTTTGAGTGGAGTTTGCGTTCTCCTGGGTGTAATTAAATTTTTCTCCTTGAGTTGAGACAAGTCTGCTCATAAATAGCTGGCGGTTGTTGCTCAAGTTTTCAGATATCTTCCCAAAGATTGAAGTTCGGATGACTTTTGTTGTATCCGTTTTTCAATCAACTCAGAAAAATAATAACTAATCATTACATGCCGATTTCTTAGCCCGGAAGCGACTCATTGAGTGGCGCTATTGAACAAGCGTGTTCTCATTTTGCTGAGTGATTCCATTTTTGCCTGGAAGTTAGAGTTTTCACGTGTGTGCGTGTGGATGGTTATAAGGGAACAACATGATAAAAATGGATTGGCGCGACTTGCTTTTGATTCTCGTAGTAACAGTCATGTGGGGTAGCAACTATTCGGTCATTGATATCAGCCTCGATGGAATAGACCCGTTTATGCTGACTGCCTTGCGTTTCACTTTTTGTGCATTTCCGTTGGTGTTTTTCGTTCCCAAGCCGAAAAACATCAGTGCTTCAACCCTCGCGCTATACGGTTTGTTGTTCGGGGTCGGAATGTGTTGGTTGATGAACTACGGAATGTTTCTCGGTGTCAGTGCTGGTGTGACTTCTTTGCTCCTGCAATTCAGTGCCTTTTTTACGGTCATATGGGGAGTGATGTTATTCGGCGAAAAAATGTCGGCCATTCAGGTAGCAGGTATTCTCCTGGCATTGGTCGGGCTGATGTTCATCATTCATATGACCGAATCGCATGACCAGAGCCAAGGTCTGTTCCTGATACTACTGGCAGCCTTTTGCTGGAGTCTTTGCAATGTACTGATCAAGAAAAGCAAGGTCGTCGACATCTTTTCCTTCGTCGTCTGGTCGAGCCTGTATGCAATTGCGCCGCTGTACCTGATGACTTATTGGGTGAAGGGGGCTGAGCCCTTTGAGGCGTTGTTGACGGACTTGAATACGTCGGTGTTGTTGTCCATCCTGTTCCAGGCGTACGTGGCGACCATTTTCGGTTATTGGGCGTGGAACCGCTTGATCAGGAAGTATCCGGCGAGCCAGGTTGCCCCGTTGTCTGTCATCGTTCCGGTATCCGGTATCCTGACTTCATGGTATGTGCTCGATGAACCCATTGAAGGCGTAAAACTATTTGCCCTCGTGCTTACGGTCCTGGGTATTGCCATATTCATGTTTGCACCAAGAATTGCGAACTACATCGCTGAAAGCGCCTTACGGCTCAGGAAATAACGGGGCAAAAACAATAATCCCCCGGTCGTCAGGCCGGGGGATTGTTGTCGAGCAACTATATTTTACAGCACGTTCCTGGCCTTGAACTCGCGACGACGACGGTGCAGAACCGGCTCGGTATAGCCGTTCGGCTGCTTGGTACCTTCCACCACCAGTTCGACCGCCGCCTGGAAGGCGATGTTGCTGTCGAAGTTCGGTGCCAGCGGACGGTACAGCGCATCACCGGCGTTCTGACGATCCACCACCGGCGCCATGCGCTTGAGGCTTTCCATCACTTGCTCTTCGGTGACGATGCCATGGCGCAGCCAGTTGGCGATGTGCTGGCTGGAAATACGCAGCGTGGCACGGTCTTCCATCAGGCCGACGTCATTGATGTCCGGCACCTTCGAGCAACCAACACCCTGGTCGATCCAGCGCACCACATAACCCAGGATGCCCTGGCTATTGTTGTCCAGTTCGTTCTGGATCTGTTCGGCGGTCCACTGCGGGTTCACGGCCAGCGGGATGGTCAGGATGTCGTCCACCGACGCATGGGCACGCTTGGCCAGTTCGGCCTGACGGGCGAACACGTCGACCTTGTGGTAGTGCAGCGCGTGCAACGCAGCGGCGGTCGGCGAAGGTACCCACGCGGTGTTGGCACCGGCCAATGGGTGAGCGATTTTCTGTTCCAGCATCGCTGCCATCAGGTCCGGCATGGCCCACATGCCTTTACCGATCTGCGCGCGACCTTGCAGGCCGGTGCTCAAGCCGATATCGACGTTGGAGTTCTCGTAGGCGCCGATCCATTTTTCCGCCTTCATGTCAGCCTTGCGCACCATCGGGCCGGCTTCCATGGAGGTGTGGATTTCATCGCCCGTGCGGTCAAGGAAGCCGGTATTGATGAACACCACGCGCTCGCTGGCGGCCTTGATGCAGGCCTTGAGGTTGACCGTGGTACGGCGTTCCTCGTCCATGATGCCGACTTTCAGGGTGTTGCGCGCCAAGCCCAGCACGTCTTCGATGCGCCCGAACAGCTCGTTGGTGAACGCCGCTTCTTCAGGACCGTGCATCTTCGGCTTCACGATGTAGACGGAGCCGGTGCGGGTGTTTTTGCGCGAAGTGTTGCCGTTGAGGTTGTGCATCGCCGCCAGGCAAGTCACCAGGCCATCGAGGATGCCCTCAGGCACTTCGTTGCCGTCTTTATCGAGGATCGCGTCGATGGTCATCAGGTGACCGACGTTGCGCACGAACAACAACGAACGACCGTGCAGGTTCACCGCGTTACCGTCGACACCGGTGTAGGTGCGGTCGGCGTTCATGGTACGGGTAAACGTCTTGCCGCCCTTGGCGACTTCTTCCGACAGGTCGCCCTTCATCAGGCCGAGCCAGTTGCGGTAGATCACCACCTTGTCATCGGCGTCGACGGCGGCGACCGAGTCTTCGCAGTCCATGATGGTGGTCAGCGCGGCTTCCATCAGGATGTCTTTGACACCCGCTGCGTCGGTCTGGCCGACCGGGGTACTGGCATCAACCTGGATTTCGAAGTGCAGGCCGTTGTTTTTCAGCAGGATCGCGGTGGGTGCCGAGGCATCGCCCTGGAAACCGATCAGCTGGGCATCGTTGCGCAGGCCGCTGTTGCTGCCGCCTTTGAGGGCGACCACCAGTTTGCCGTCAACGATGTTGTAGTGCGTGGAATCGACGTGGGAGCCGGCCGCCAAGGGCGCCGCTTCGTCGAGGAAGGCGCGGGCGAAGGCGATGACCTTGTCGCCGCGAACCTTGTTGTAGCCTTTGCCTTTCTCCGCGCCGTCAGCTTCGCTGATGGCGTCGGTGCCGTAGAGCGCGTCATACAGCGAACCCCAGCGGGCGTTCGAGGCGTTGAGCGCGAAGCGGGCATTCATCACCGGCACCACGAGTTGTGGACCGGCCATGCGGGCGATTTCTTCATCGACGTTTTGCGTCGTTACCTGGAAATCGGCCGCTTCTGGCAGCAGATAACCGATGTCTTGCAGGAAGGCTTTATAAGCCACGGCATCGTGCGCCTGGCCGGCGCGTTCCTGGTGCCAGGAATCGATACGAGCCTGGAAATCATCGCGTTTGGCGAGTAGGGCTTTGTTCTTCGGCGCCAGGTCATGAATGACCTTGTCGGCACCGGCCCAGAACTTATCGGCGGTGAGGCCGGTACCGGGAATGGCTTCGTTGTTCACGAAGTCGAACAGGACTTTGGCGACCTGCAGGCCACCGACTTGAACGTGTTCAGTCATTGCTTGCCTCACTCTGCTCAGCTATTTCGCTTTTCAGCTCTTCAATTTAACAATGAAGCCTCTGGCCATTTAAACCACAAACCCTGCGACCAGTACATGCCATTTCTGACGGCTGGGTGGGGACCAATCAACGGCTTTAGGGCCTTGCTGACAGGGCTTTCAGGGATGCGACTGCGCCTGTGGCGGACATCGATCCAACGTTATGTAGTGCGCGCAGCGGCATACTACATGATGAGTTGCGGTTGTGAAAATTAGACTAATTACGTCGTTCTGCGACCCCATGACGCATTGCAGTCACGTCGCGGATCGGGATGTTCTCAAAAAACCATGAGATTGTTCCAGTTAAATATAAAAAGTTGTACACGATTTGTGGCTGGGCGGCAGATCGATGGTGCATCGCTTCGCTGGCAAGCCAGCTCCTACAGGCGACGGCGTCAGTCGATTCAGCACAGCAACCACCCTTGCCTATACTTCTCTTTCAATAACAAAAGAGGGCTGCGCCATGGACCACCTCGTACTCACTGTTTTTGCACCGGACAAGCCTGGGCAGGTCGAGCGCATTGCCCAATGCATCGCCGAGCAGGGCGGCAACTGGCTGGAAAGCCGCATGTCACGCATGGCTGGGCAATTCGCCGGGATTCTTCGGGTCGGGGTGCCTGCGGAAGCCTACGATTCACTGGTCGATGCCTTGCAAGGGCTGTCGGCCCATGGCATTCGCGTATTGATCGCCGAAAGCGGTATCGAACAGTCGTGCACCTGGAAACCGATCGCCATGGAACTGGTGGGCAATGACCGGCCGGGGATCGTGCGCGACATCACGCGCTTGCTCAGTGAACAGGGGGTCAACCTGGAACGACTGGTGACCGAAGTGCGTCCGGCGCCCATGAGCAGCGAGCCGCTGTTCCACGCCGAAGCGATACTGGCGGTGCCGTTGACGCTGTCCCTGGACGTGCTGCAATCGCGCCTGGAAACCCTGGCGGACGATCTGATGGTGGAATTGGTACTGCGCAGTGAGCCTTGATCGGGTTATCCAGATTAAACGTGCACCTGCCTGTGGATAACCTGTAGAGACAGCCCGCCAGGCCACGGCGGACGTGGCTTATCAAAGATTGATCAAAAAACCAGCAGTTTCAGCAACTTGCGCACAAACGGCGGGGATCACGCTGTGGATAACCTTGGGAAGGATCGGTGCAGGCCACGGAGAACGTGGCCTGCAGAGGTTTGTGCGTTTTTTGATCAGCTGCGCCGACGCAGGCTGAACCAGGCATCGATGCTGTAAACCGCCAGGCCGGCCCAGATGAAGATGAACGCCACCAGCGTACTGGACGACAAGTGCTCGCCAAACAGCAGGACGGCTTGCAGCAGCACCAGGGTCGGCGCCAGGTATTGGAGGAATCCAAGTGTCGTGTAGGGCAGATGCCGCGCGGCGGCGTTGAAACAGACCAACGGCACCAGCGTCACCGGGCCGGCAGCCACCAGCCACCAGGCTTCGGAGGTGGTCCAGAATTCAGCCTGGGCGCTGCTGGCGGTTGGATTGAGCAGCAACCAGGCCAGCGCGATCGGCACCAGCATCCAGGTTTCGACCACCAACCCCGGGAGCGCCTTGACCGGCGCCTGCTTGCGAATCAGCCCGTAGAAACCGAAGGTCAATGCCAGCACCAGCGACACCCAGGGCAGGCTGCCGACTTGCCAGACCTGTTGCGCCACGCCAACCGCCGCCAGCCCCACAGCAATCCATTGCATGCGGCGCAGCCGTTCGCCGAGGATCAGCATCCCCAACAGCACGTTCACCAAGGGGTTGATGTAGTAACCGAGGCTGGCCTCCAGCATGCGCCCGTTGTTCACCGACCACACATAGGTGAGCCAGTTGGCGGCGATCAGCGTGCCGCTCAGGGCCAGGATCGCCAGCCGGCGCGGATTCTCCCGCAGTTCGCGCCACCAGCCCGGGTGTTTCCAGACCATCAGCAGCAAGGCGCCGAACAGCGCCGACCAGAGCACGCGATGGATGATGATCTCCACGGCGGGCACGCTGGCGATGGCTTTGAAATAGAGCGGGAAAAGTCCCCAGATGATGTAGGCACTCAGGCCCAGGATGTACCCGCGACGCGGGTTGGCGGCTTGCATGCAGAATCCTTGCTTAGGCAGCTAACAAAGAGGGGATTGTAAGGAGATTTGTCTACGAATGTCCTGCCTGAATAGGTTGGGCAATTGTGAACACAGAACAAATGTGGGAGCGGGCTTGCTCGCGAATGCGCAGTGTCAGCAAACTTGATGTCGACTGACACACCGCATTCGCGAGCAAGCCCGCTCCCACAGTGAATTTGTGTTTCTCAGAAGAGTTTCAGCGGCTCTTCATTGAGCGCCGCCAGCTGCTCGCGCAACGCCAACACCTGATCTCCCCAATACCGCTCCGTACCAAACCACGGAAAACTGCGCGGAAACGCCGGGTCGTCCCAACGCCGTGCGAGCCAGGCGCTGTAGTGCATGAGGCGCAATGCGCGCAGGGGTTCGATCAGCGCCAGTTCCCGGGGATTGAAGTCGTGGAATTCGTTGTAGCCGTCCATCAGTTCTGACAACTGACCCAGGCAGTCCTGACGATCGCCGGCCAGCATCATCCAGATGTCCTGTACCGCCGGTCCCATGCGGCAGTCGTCCAGGTCGACGATGTGGAACATCTCGTCGCGGCACATCATGTTGCCGGGGTGGCAGTCGCCGTGCATGCGGATGTTCTGGTGCGGCGTATTGCTGTAGGCATCTTCCACACGCTTGAGCAAATCGCGGGCCACGGACTCGTAGGCCGGCAGCAGGCTGCGGGGGATGAAATTGCCTTCGAGCAAGGTCGTCAGCGAGTCATGGCCGAAGTTTTTCACCGCCAGCGCCTCTCGGTGCTCGAACGGCTTGGTCGAGCCCACCGCATGCAGGCGGCCGAGCAGTTGTCCCAGGCGATACAGCTGATCGAGGTTGCCGGGTTCCGGCGCGCGGCCGCCGCGGCGGGGGAACAGGGTGAAACGAAAGCCATTGTGTTCGTGCAGGGTTTCACCGTTGTGGATCATCGGCGCGACGACCGGCACCTCGACCCCGGCGAGTTCGAAGGTGAACTGGTGTTCTTCAAGGATCGCTTCGTTGGTCCAGCGCTGTGGGCGGTAGAACTTGGCGATCAGTGGCTCGGCGTCTTCGATGCCGACCTGGTAGACACGGTTTTCGTAGCTGTTGAGCGCCAGAATGCGGGCATCGCTGAGAAAACCGATGCTTTCGACGGCATCGAGCACGAGGTCTGGGGTGAGCGTTTCAAACGGGTGGGCCATGCTGACTCCTGCGCGCAGCAGGCTGCTGCGTCCGGCCAGGCATGGTAGCGCAGACAGACATGGATAGGTTGTGACTGTGCTGACGCCTTCGCTGGCAAGCCAGCTCCTACAGGTCATGCGCCATTTTTGAAATCGCGCATGACTTTGTAGCTGGCTTGCCAGCGAAGAGGCCCTGTCAGGCGCCGACGACCCCGCCATCCTCCCGGGTGATCACCATCACCGAAGACCGCGGCTTGCCGTTCGGCAGGTGCTCAGGGAAGGTCGAACCACCGTTCTCCCCCGGATGCTGGATCCCGACAAACAACGTCTTCTGGTCCGGCGAAAAACTGATGCCCGTCACTTCGCAGCCAATCGGCCCGACCATGAACCGACGAATTTCCCCGGTCGCAGGGTCGGCGCAGAGCATCTGGTTGTTGCCCATGCCGGCGAAATCACCGGCATTGCTCGAATCGCCATCGGTTTGTATCCACAGCCGACCGGCCTTATCGAACGCCAACCCATCCGGGCTGTTGAACATGTTCTGCGGGGTGATGTTCGACGAACCGCCCTTCGGCGTGCCGGCATGCACTTGCGGGTTGCCGGCGACCACGAAGAGATCCCAGGCAAAGGTGTTCGAGGCGTGGTCATCGCGGTCGGTGCGCCAGCGCAGGATCTGCCCGTAGACATTCTTTTCGCGCGGGTTCGGCCCGCCCACCGGTTGCCCCTCTTCGCCGCGTTTGGCGTTGTTGGTCAGGGTGCAGTAAACCTGACCGTCCGTGGGGCTGACGACGATCCATTCCGGACGGTCCATGCGCGTGGCCTTCACCACGCTGGCCGCCAGACGGGCATGAATCAACACCTCGCCTTGGTCGGCAAAACCGCTGCTGGCGTCGATGCCGTTTTTGCCGTGGGTCAGTTCGATCCATTCACCCTGGCCTTTGGGGTGATCGGCATTGCCGTCGCCTGCGTCGAAACGGGCCACGTACAGGGTGCCGTGGTCCAGCAGGTCGCGGTTGGCCTTGGGGTTCTTGTGGTTGATCTTGTCGCGGCTGACGAACTTGTAGATGAACTCGCCGCGCTCGTCGTCGCCCATGTACACCACGGCGTGGCCGTCCCTGGTTTCAGCCAGGGCGGCGTTTTCGTGTTTGAAGCGGCCCAGTGCGGTGCGCTTGACCGGGGTCGATTTCGGGTCAAACGGGTCGATCTCGACCACCCAGCCGTGGCGGTTGAGTTCGTTGGGATTGTTCGCCAGGTCGAAGCGCGAATCGTGTTGATGCCAGTTGATGTCTTTGCTGGTCGCCACCACGCCGTAGCGTTTCTGCGCGGCGTCGAATTTCTGCTCGGCATTGGTGCTGCCAAAGCAATCGGTGAAGTTCTCTTCACAGGTCAGGTAGGTGCCCCACGGCGTCTTGCCGTTGGCGCAGTTCTGGAACGTGCCGAGGACGGTCTTGCCTTGCGCATCGGCATTGGTTTTCAGCAGTGCGTGACCGGCAGCCGGGCCGCTCAGGCTGATCGGCGAATTGCCGTGGATGCGCCGGTTGTAGGGCGAGCCCTGGACGAACTGCCAATGACCCTCCTTGCGCTGCACTTCGATCACCGACACGCCTTCGCAGGCCAGGGCCTTGTGCACTTCCTGCGCTGATTGCGGCATGCCCGCGTGGGGGTAGAGGTAGCGGTAGTTGGTGTATTCGTTGTTGATCGCCATCAGCGCCCGGTTGTTGTCATCGGGGAAGGCGAACAGGCTCATGCCGTCGTTGTTGTCGCCGAACTGGACTTCCTGATGCTCGGCGCTGCCGTTGCCACTCGCGTCGAAGGCCGGGCCGTTGTTCTGCAGGGGCTGACCCCAGCTGATCAGTACCGAAGACTTGTAGCCGGGTGGCAGGCTGATCGCGTCGCTGGTCGCGGCGGGGATGCTCTCGAAACCCAGCAACCGGCTGGTGCCGGCGCTGACACTGGCGGCCAGTGCGCTGCGGCTCAGCAGGTTGCCGCCGAGGAACATGGCGGCACCGCACAAGGCGCCTGCGCTGATGAAACCACGGCGGCTGAGGCCGACCATCTGTTCGAGGTCGGTGGGTTGGTTGTCTTCTAATAGGCTCACATCAGGCTCCCTGCGATTTTTGCAGTCACCTTAATGGCGGATGATGACGCTTTTGTTGCAGGTGTATTTAAAGCGGCGTGCCGAGCAATACGTTGGACGGGGAGAACTGCGCGCGCACCGGTTTGCCGCAGGTCAGCTTGCGCGATTGCAAATGCCAGGGCTCGGCCAGGGCGCAGAGCGTCTGGCCGTTGGGCAGGCCGATACGCACTTCGCAGGGGCCGTCTTCGGCGTCGAGGATTTCCTCGATGACGCCTTCGAGGCAATTGTGTCCGGGTGTTGCCTCGTCGCCGCTGCCCAGCACATCGAGCCAACCGGCCTTGATCAGGGCGACCACTTCGGTGCCGGTTTGCAGGTCCAGGCGCACGGTGCTGTCGTGGGTGATCTGCGCAGCGATGCTCAAGCCTTCGGCCAGTTCAAGGCGGACCCGGTCGTTGTGGCCCTGGGTTTCAATGGCCACCACCTTGCCGTGCAACTGGTTGCGTGCGCTGGTCCTGAGCATCAGGCGACCGAGCAGATCGAGGTCGCTGGCGTCTTCAGCGGCCTCCAGGACCTGGGCTTGCAGCACCTGCAGCTTTTGATAGAGGCGTAGCACACGCTCGCCCTCGGTGGACAGTTTCGCGCCGCCACCGCCTTTGCCGCCGACACTGCGCTCCACCAACGGTTTCTGCGCAAGGTTGTTGAGTTCATCGATGGCATCCCAGGCGGCCTTGTAGCTCAGGCCCGCGCTTTTCGCCGCGCGGGTGATCGAGCCCTGCTCGGCGATGTGTTGCAGCAGGGCAATGCGTTGCGGTCGGCGGACAATGTGCTGGGACAACAGCGTAGGCAAGGACATGGCAAGACGCTTTGGGCAATGACGATGGAGAGGACGTTGGCGGCTCGGGGCCCGGGAGTCAAGTCACGGCGACTCGCCAGGTTTGGGTGTACGTGCCAGGCAATAGACGTCGACCCGTGTGGCGCCTGCGTCCATCAGCAGGCAAGCCAGTGCTTGCGCGGTGGCACCCGTGGTCAGTACGTCGTCCACCAGCGCCAGATGGCGACTCTTCACCGATACGTCGGGTGCCAGGGCGAAGGCGTGTTGCAAGTTCTTTTTGCGGGCCGCGGCGTTGAGGTCTTGTTGGGCGTTGGTGTCTTGGGTTCTCGATAGCAACCGTTCATCGGAAGGCACATCGAGGCGTTCGCTGAGCCAACGCGCCAGCATTGCAGCCTGATTGAAGCCTCGTTGGCGCAGGCGCCGGGCAGCCATCGGCACGGGGACCAGCGCATCGGGTCGCGGCAAGTCATCGTCGAAGCGATGTTGCAGGGATTGAGCGAGAAGTTCGCCGAGCAGGTGGCCCAACGGCCATTGCGCGCTGTGCTTGAAGCGGGTGATCAGGCTGTCGATCGGGAAGTTGTAAGTCCAGGGCGCAACCACTCGTTCAAACGCCGGAGGCTGCTTGAGGCACTGGCCGCACGTCAGGCCGGCAGCGGGCAAGGGCAGGGCGCAGGTCTGGCAGTGCTCGCCGAGCCAGGGCAGTTCGGTTTCGCAAGCCATGCAAATGGGCGTGGAGCCATCGGCCGCTTCATCACACAGCAAACAGTGCTGTTTGTTTTTTAACCAGATGTAAACCTGCTTGTCGTATCGTGGTTGACAGCGCATGGCTCTTCCTTAAATATGCCGAAACACCTGTGATGCGCCGGTGGAAATTCCCTTTCCCGGTCGCCTGCCAAAGCATAAAACAAAGGAAACGCCCATGAGCGCCAGCACCTCTGCAACTTTGCGTCATGACTGGTCTTTGGCCGAAGTCAAAGCACTCTTCGTTCAGCCATTCAATGACCTGTTGTTCCAGGCGCAGACGGTGCACCGCGCTCATTTCGACGCCAACCGCGTCCAGGTATCGACCCTGCTGTCGATCAAGACCGGTGCCTGCCCGGAAGATTGCAAATATTGTCCGCAGTCCGGTCACTACAACACCGGCCTGGAAAAAGAAAAGCTGATGGAAGTGCAGAAGGTCCTCGAAGAGGCTGCGCGTGCCAAGGCCATCGGTTCGACCCGTTTCTGCATGGGCGCGGCGTGGAAACATCCATCGGCCAAAGACATGCCTTACGTGCTGAAAATGGTCGAAGGCGTCAAAGCCCTTGGCCTGGAAACCTGCATGACCCTGGGGCGTCTCGATCAGGACCAGACCGAAGCGCTGGCCAAGGCCGGCCTCGATTACTACAACCACAACCTCGACACCTCGCCTGAGTTCTACGGCAGCATCATCACCACCCGCACCTACAGCGAGCGCCTGCAAACCCTGGCCTACGTACGTGAGTCGGGGATGAAGATCTGCTCCGGCGGCATCCTCGGCATGGGCGAGTCCCTCGATGACCGCGCCAACCTGCTGATCCAGCTGGCCAACCTGCCGGAGCATCCGGAGTCTGTGCCGATCAACATGCTGGTGAAAGTCGCCGGTACGCCGCTGGAAAATGCCGACGACGTCGATCCGTTCGACTTCATCCGCATGCTCGCGGTCGCGCGGATCCTGATGCCAAAATCCCACGTGCGCCTGTCCGCTGGCCGCGAAGCCATGAACGAGCAGATGCAGGCCCTGGCGTTCTTTGCCGGCGCCAACTCGATTTTCTACGGCGAAAAACTGCTGACCACTGCCAACCCACAGGCCGACAAGGACATGCAACTGTTCGGGCGTTTGGGGATCCTGCCGGAAGCCCGCGAAGAACACGCCGACGAAGTGCATCAGGCTGCCATCGAACAGGCGCTGGTGGAGCAGAAGAGCAGCGAGCAGTTCTATAACGCGGCTGTTTGACCTCCGATCCTTCTGAAGAAATGCAAACCTGTGGGAGCCAGCCTGCTGGCGATGGTGTCAGGTCAATCGACGTCAATGTTGAGTGACAGTCCGTCATCGCCAGCAGGCTGGCTCCCACAGGGGATCGTGCAACTTTTGCACTCTGCGATCTGACACCGAGGCCTGCATGTCTTTCGATCTCGCCGCACGCCTGGCTGCCCGTCGTGCTGAAAACCTCTACCGCCAACGTCCATTGCTGCAAAGCCCGCAGGGCCCGCAAGTAGTGGTCGACGGCCAGCCATTGCTGGCGTTCTGTAACAACGATTACCTGGGCCTGGCCAATCACCCGCAAGTGATCGAAGCCTGGCGTGCCGGGGCTGCGAAGTGGGGCGTGGGTGGCGGGGCTTCGCATCTGGTCATCGGCCACAGCACCCCGCATCACGCCCTGGAAGAAGCCTTGGCCGACCTCACCGGTCGCCCGCGTGCCCTGCTGTTCACCACCGGCTACATGGCCAACCTCGGTGCGGTCACGGCGCTGGTGGGGCAGGGCGATACGGTGCTCGAAGACCGGCTCAATCACGCTTCGTTGCTGGATGCGGGGCTGTTGTCTGGCGCACGTTTCAATCGCTATCTGCACAACGACTCCACGAGCCTGGCCAAGCGCCTGGAAAAAGCCACCGGCAATACGCTGGTCGTCACCGACGGCGTGTTCAGCATGGACGGCGACATTGCCGATCTGCCAGCGCTGGCCCGGGAAACCAGGGCCAAGGGTGCATGGCTGATGGTCGATGACGCGCACGGTTTCGGTCCCCTGGGGGCCCAGGGTGGCGGCAGCGTCGAGCATTTCGGCCTGAGCCAGGAAGACGTGCCGGTATTGGTCGGCACGCTCGGCAAGGCGTTCGGAACGGCGGGTGCTTTTGTCGCCGGCAGCGAAGAGTTGATCGAGAGCCTGATCCAGTTCGCCCGCCCCTACATCTACACCACCAGCCAACCCCCGGCCCTGGCCTGCGCGACCCTCAAAAGCCTGGAACTGCTGCGCAACGAGCATTGGCGTCGCGAGCATTTGCAGGCGCTGATTCGCCAGTTCCGCCAAGGCGCCGAGCAGATCGGCCTGGAGCTGATGGACAGCTTCACGCCTATCCAGCCGATCATGATCGGTGACGCCGGGCGTGCGGTGCGTTTGTCGCAGATGCTGCGCGAACGCGGATTGATGGTAAGCGCCATCCGCCCGCCAACCGTGCCGGCTGGCAGCGCCCGACTGCGCGTGACCCTGACCGCTTCCCATAGCGAGGCGCAAGTGCAGCTATTGTTAGAGGGACTGGCCGATTGTCATGAACGACTGGGACCGGAGCCTGGCCATGCGTGATCGACTGATTCTGCTGCCCGGCTGGGGTCTCGGGATTTCGCCGCTGGAGCCATTGGCCGCTGCCTTGCAGGGGCTGGACGCACATCTGCGCGTGGAAATCGAGCCGCTGCCAGAGCTCGACTCGAGCAATCTCGAACATTGGCTCGATGAACTCGACGCCAGCGTGCCACAGGACGCCTGGCTAGGTGGATGGTCGCTGGGTGGCATGCTTGCGTCCGAGTTGGCGGCGCGTCGTGGCGACCGTTGCTGTGGCCTGCTGACCCTGGCGAGCAACCCTTGTTTTGTCAGCCATGAACAATGGCCAACCGCAATGCCCGGGGAAACCTTCGATGCCTTCCTGGCGGGTTGCGCTACCGATCCGCGCACGACGTTGAAGCGCTTTTCACTGCTCTGTGCCCAAGGTGCCGAAGACCCGCGCGGCTTGTCGAGGCTGTTGCTCGGGGGCGCGCCACACTCCTCGCCGGCGGTGCTGATGAGTGGCCTGGAGTTGCTTGCGCAACTGGACACCCGCCAGGCCCTGCAGACGTTCCGCGGTCCGCAATTGCATCTGTATGCCGGCCTCGACGGGCTGGTGCCGGCAGAAGCCGCCGAGGCGTTACTGGCGCTGCTGCCGGATGTTGAAATCGGTCTGATCGAACAGGCCGGCCACGCGTTCCTCCTGGAAAATCCCCACGGTGTGGCGGGGGCGATCCAGGCCTTTTTGCATGAGTGCGGCGATGACTGATTTATCTTTTCCCCAATTGCCCGGCGCTTTGCCCGACAAGCGCCAGGTAGCCGCGTCGTTTTCCCGTGCGGCGTCGAGCTACGACAGCGTGGCTGAGTTGCAACGTGATGTCGGCAGCCAGTTGCTCAACCGTTTGCCCCAAGCGTTCGTGCCGCAGCGCTGGCTCGACCTTGGGTGCGGCACCGGCCATTTCAGTCGTGCGCTGGGTGAGCGGTTTCCCGTCAGCCAAGGTGTGGCCCTGGACATCGCCGAAGGCATGCTCAACCACGCCCGGCCCTTGGGCGGCGCCACGCACTTCATCGCCGGCGACGCCGAGCGCATGCCGTTGCGCGATGCAACGTGCGACCTGATTTTCTCCAGCCTGGCGGTGCAGTGGTGCGCGGACTTCACTTCGGTACTCAGCGAGGCCCATCGAGTACTGAAACCCGGGGGCGTTTTCGCATTTGCTAGTCTATGTGTGGGCACGTTGTTCGAACTGCGTGACAGCTGGCGTCAGGTGGATGGCATGGTGCACGTCAACCGCTTCCGCGAGTTTGGCGTTTATCAGCAGCTGTGCGCGGCCAGCGGTTTGCGGGCGATCAGCCTGGAAAACCAGGCGCATGTGCTGCATTACCCGGACGTGCGCAGCCTGACCCATGAGCTCAAGGCCTTGGGGGCGCACAACCTGAACCCCGGGCGACCGGGGGGCTTGACCGGTCGGGCGCGGATTCTCGGCCTGGTCGAGGCTTATGAGCAGTTTCGTCAGGCCCAGGGCCTGCCGGCGACTTATCAAGTGGTGTATGCCGTTTTGGAGAAACCCTTATGAGCTCCGCGTATTTCGTCACCGGAACCGACACTGATGTCGGCAAGACCACGATTGCCGCCGGCCTGCTGTATGCCGCGCGATCAGCCGGGTTAAGCACGGCCGCGGGCAAGCCGGTGGCCTCTGGTTGTTCGGTGACGCCCAAGGGCCTGCGCAATGCCGACGCGCTGGCGCTGCTGGCGGAATGTTCGCTGCCCCTGACCTACGCCCAGGTCAATCCGCTGGCGCTGGAGCCGGCGATTGCGCCGCACCTGGCCGCGCGCGAGGCCGGCATCGCGTTGACCGTGCAATCGCTGTTGACGCCGATGCGCGAGATTCTCGACATGCAGGCCGATTTCACCCTGATCGAGGGCGCTGGCGGCTGGCGCGTGCCATTGGCGGACCAGGACAACCTGTCGGACCTGGCAATGGCACTCAACCTGCCGGTTATCCTCGTGGTCGGTATACGCCTGGGCTGCATCAACCACGCGTTGCTGACGGCCGAGGCGATTGCCCGGGATGGCCTGCAGCTGGCGGGATGGGTGGCGAACATCATTGATCCGAAGACCGCACGCCTGGAAGAAAACCTCGCAACCCTCGCCGAACGCCTCCCGGCGCCGTGCCTGGGACGGGTGCCGAAACTCAAGATGGTCACGGCCGAGGCGGTGGCGGAGCACCTGCAACTGGACCTGCTGGACTAAGGTATTGGCGATGGCGGCACTGTGCCATTAGTGTTTTTGACGGGCCATTTCCCGGTATGTCTGCTTCAATGGGTATTGACGACTCTTTGCAAGGACGAGTTCTTCCATGGAAATTTCGGGTAATACCGCTTTTTATGCTGGCCTGAGCACTGTCCAGGCGGGGCAGAACCGTGTCGATCAAGCCGCCGGACAAATCGCCAACACAACGATCGAGCGTTCGGTGACCAGCCAATCTTCCGAAGCTCAGGCCGATCGCCTGCGTTCAGTCGACCGCAGTCAGCAGTCAGACCTCGTGAGCAGCAACATCGCCATGGCCGAAGGCAGGTTTCAGGTGGAGCTGGGCGCCAAAGTCGCCAAGGCTTCCGACGAAATGCTTGGCACCCTGATCGACACCTACGCCTGAACTCACGCTGAAAGCGCACCGTCTGACGGGTACGCTTTCAGCGTGAGTCCTGCTATCCACTATCTTTCTCACGCTGCGCGTTGCTCAGGCCAACAGCGTCAGGCCCGCGTGCGCGCTAATTGGGCGTCGGATGACGAATGGCAAAAGATCGGTGCTTGACAAGATTTGGGCGTAAACGTATGTTTCAAACAACTGTTTGATCGTTTCGACAACGGTCGCTCATTCCCGGTTACATCAGCAGAGGTTTATCGCTATGCCTGACTACAAGGCCCCCTTGCGTGATATTCGCTTCGTTCGTGACGAACTGCTCGGCTACGAGGCGCACTATCAGAGCCTTCCGGCTTGTGCAGACGCAACTCCAGACATGGTTAGCGCCATTCTTGAAGAAGGCGCCAAGTTTTGTGAGCAGGTGCTGGCTCCGCTGAACCGTGTGGGCGACATCGAAGGCTGCACCTGGAGCGAGTCCGGTGTTAAGACCCCGACTGGCTTCAAAGAGGCCTACAAGCAATTCGTCGAAGGCGGCTGGCCAAGCCTGGCCCACGACGTGGAGCACGGCGGCCAGGGCCTGCCGGAGTCCCTGGGTCTGGCGGTCAGCGAAATGGTCGGCGAAGCCAACTGGTCGTGGGGCATGTACCCGGGCCTCTCCCATGGCGCGATGAACACCATTTCCGAGCACGGCACGCCTGAGCAACAAGAGGCTTACCTGACCAAACTGGTGTCCGGCGAATGGACCGGCACCATGTGCCTGACCGAACCGCACTGCGGCACCGACCTGGGCATGCTGCGCACCAAGGCCGAGCCTCAGGCCGACGGTTCCTACAAAGTCTCCGGCACCAAGATCTTCATCTCGGCCGGTGAACACGACATGGCCGACAACATCGTCCACATCGTGCTGGCCCGCCTGCCGGATGCGCCGGCTGGCACCAAAGGCATCTCGCTGTTCATCGTGCCGAAGTTCATGCCGAACGCCGATGGTTCGGTTGGCGCGCGTAACGCCGTGTCCTGTGGTTCCCTGGAACACAAGATGGGCATCCACGGCAACGCCACCTGCGTGATGAACTTCGACGCGGCCACCGGTTACCTGATCGGCCCGGCGAACAAAGGCCTGAACTGCATGTTCACCTTCATGAACACCGCACGCCTGGGTACCGCGCTGCAAGGCCTGGCCCACGCCGAAATCGGCTTCCAGGGCGGCCTGAAATACGCTCGTGATCGCCTGCAAATGCGTTCGCTGACTGGCCCGAAAGCGCCGGACAAAGCCGCTGACCCGATCATCGTGCATCCGGATGTACGTCGCATGCTGCTGACCATGAAAGCGTTCGCCGAAGGCAACCGCGCGATGGTCTACTTCACCGCCAAGCAAGTCGACATCGTCAAGTACGGCGTGGACGAGGAAGAGAAGAAAAAAGCCGACGCACTGCTGGCGTTCATGACGCCAATTGCCAAGGCCTTCATGACCGAAGTCGGTTTCGAATCCGCCAACCACGGCGTGCAGATCTACGGCGGCCACGGCTTCATCGCCGAGTGGGGCATGGAACAGAACGTTCGCGACAGCCGTATTTCGATGCTGTACGAAGGCACCACCGGTATCCAGGCACTCGACCTGCTGGGCCGTAAAGTGCTGATGACCCAAGGCGAAGCCCTCAAAGGCTTCACCAAGATCGTCCACAAGTTCTGCCAGACCAACGAAGGCAACGACGCTGTCAAAGAGTTCGTTGCACCGCTGGCTGCACTGAACAAGGAATGGGGCGAGCTGACCATGAAGGTCGGCATGGCCGCCATGAAAGATCGCGAAGAAGTCGGCGCGGCCTCCGTGGACTACCTGATGTACTCCGGTTACGCCTGCCTGGCCTACTTCTGGGCTGACATGGCGCGCCTGGCTGCCGAGAAACTGGCTGCCGGCACATCCGAAGAGGCGTTCTACACCGCCAAGCTGCAGACTGCGCGTTTCTACTTCCAGCGCATCCTGCCGCGTACCCGCTCTCACGTTGCAACCATGCTGTCGGGTGCCAACAACCTGATGGACATGAAAGAAGAAGATTTCGCGCTGGGCTACTAAGTCTTAACGCGCTTCTTGAAAAGCCGCTGTTCCTTCCGGAGCAGCGGCTTTTTTGTGCCTGCGCAGGCACTGTCATGAAAATACCTCGGTAATGGGCTAAGCAAGTCCGGGTTCCTGCCGTTACAGTTATGGGCACATTGCCATCACTGATATGACGGGTCGGAGCCTTACCTTTGCCGCGTTCTTCCCCTATGCGTGTAAGTCACTTTTTGCCTTCATTGCTGCTGTTGCTGGCGGGGCTCGCGGCTGCCTACATCAAGGACCTGAACGTCTTCTTCACGTCGCTGTTCCAGGTGCTTCCCACCCTGGTGCTGTTGCTTGGCGGTGCCTACTGCGCAGTCTATCGACGCCAGCGTGAACTGTTCCTGATGGTCACGGTGTACATCGCCTACTTCCTGCTCGACACCCAGACCGATTACTACCGCGACCACGGCAAGGTGCGTGAGGACGCCGCGGTGGTGTTTCATTTGTGCTGCCTGCTGTTGCCGTTGCTGTTCGGCGTGTTCGCCGCGTGGCAGGAGCGTACTCATCTGTTCCAAGACATGGTCGCCCGTTTCGCCGTGTTGCTGGCCGTGGGTAGCGTGGCCCTGGCCCTTGAGCAAAGTTATCCGCAGACGCTGCTGGCGTGGCTGGCGGAGATTCGCTGGCCTGTCTTGCACGGCGCCTGGATGAGCCTGATCCAGCTGTCCTATCCTGTGTTCATCGCCGTGTTCCTGCTGCTGGCATGGCAGTACTGGCGTCACCCAAGGCCCCTGCATGCCGCCCAGCTGGTGGGGTTGCTCGGGCTGTTCTGGATGTTGCCGAAAACCTTCATCCTGCCCTTCACCCTGAACATCATGTGCAGCCAGGTGATGCTGATGATCGCCGCCGCCGTGGCCCATGAGGCCTATCAGATGGCCTTCCGTGACGAACTCACCGGGCTGCCGGGGCGCCGGGCGTTGAATGAGCGCATGCAGCGCCTGGGGCGCAACTATGTGCTGGCCATGAGTGACGTCGACCACTTCAAGAAATTCAACGACACCCACGGGCACGACGTGGGGGACCAGGTGTTGAGACTGGTCGCCAGCAAGTTGTCGAAAATCGGCGGGGGTGGTAAGGCCTATCGCTATGGCGGTGAAGAATTCGCCTTGGTGTTTGCAGGCAAGACCCTCGAAGAGTGCATGCCGCACCTGGAAGTCATTCGCGAGTCCATCGCCACCTACAACATTCATCTGCGCAATCAGGACAGCCGTCCACAGGATGACAATCAGGGCCGGCAGCGTCGCGCGGGCGCCAGTGCCTCGAGCGTGTCTGTGACGGTGAGTATCGGCGTTGCCGAACGCGTGGAGCAACGCACCCCCGAGAAAGTGCTCAAGTCCGCGGACGAGGCGCTCTACAGCGCCAAGGGCGCCGGGCGTAACTGCGTGATGGCATTCGGGCAGAGCCGCCGTGGCGCGGTGCGCATGGACGCCGCTACGGTTGAGTGATGACGGCGCATTCAGCGTCTGGACTGTGATTGTGAAGGGCGGGTCGGCGGCAGTAGGTTTGAGTCATCTGCTGCCGGAGAAATGACCATGCCCGACTACAAGGCCCCCTTGCGCGATATGCGCTTTCTGATTGACCACGTTTTCGATTTTCACAGCAACTACGCCGCCCTCGGCGCCACCGATGCCAGCCCGGACATGATCAATGCGATCCTCGAAGAGGGCGCACGGTTCTGTGAAAACGTGCTGGCGCCGCTCAACCGTAGCGGCGATGAAGAGGGCTGCCATTTCGACAACGGCGTGGTCACCACGCCCGCAGGTTTCAAGCAGGCTTTCGCCCAATACGTCGAGGGTGGCTGGCATGGCCTGGCGGCTGATCCGGCGTATGGCGGCCAGGGGCTGCCCAGTTCACTGGGGCTGGTCATCAGCGAAATGGTCGGTTCCAGCAACACGTCCTGGGGCATGTACCCCGGCCTGACCCACGGCGCCATGTCGGCGATCCACGCCCATGGCACGCAAGAGCAGAAACACACCTACCTGAGCAAACTCACCGCCGGCCAATGGACCGGCACCATGTGCCTGACCGAGGCCCATTGCGGCACTGACCTGGGCATCATCAAGACCCGCGCCGTGCCCCAGGCCGACGGCAGCTACGCGATCTCCGGCAGCAAGATCTTCATCTCCGCCGGCGAGCACGACATGAGCGCCAACATCATTCACCTGGTCCTGGCGAAACTGCCGGATGCGCCGGCCGGGACCAAAGGCATCTCGCTGTTCATCGTGCCCAAGTTCCTGCCCGATGCCGAGGGTGAAGCGGGCGAACGCAATGGCGTTTCCTGCGGCTCCATCGAGCACAAGATGGGGATCAAGGCCTCGGCCACCTGCGTGCTGAACTTCGACGGGGCCAAGGGCTTTTTGATCGGGGAAGCGAACAAGGGCCTCAACTGCATGTTCACCATGATGAACCACGCGCGGCTGGGCACTGGCATGCAGGGTTTGTGTCTGGGCGAAGCGAGTTTCCAGGGCGCGATCAAATACGCCAACGACCGTTTGCAGATGCGCGCGCTGACGGGCCCCAAGGCTCCGGAAAAAGCCGCTGACCCGATCATCGTGCATCCGGACGTGCGCCGGATGTTGCTGACCATGAAAGCCTTCAACGAAGGCAACCGCGCCCTGACTTACTTCACTGCGCAATTGCTCGACGTGGCGCACCTGAGCGCGGATGCCACGGCGCGCCAGGACGCCGAAGACCTGTTGGCCTTCCTGACGCCGATCTGCAAAGCCTTCATGACGGAAACCGGGCTGGAAGTGACCAACCATGGCATGCAGGTGTTCGGTGGCCACGGTTTCATTCGTGAATGGGGCATGGAACAGCTGGTTCGTGACTGCCGCATCGCCCCGATCTATGAAGGCACCAACGGAATCCAGGCGCTGGACCTGCTCGGGCGTAAAGTCCTCGGCAGCCAGGGCAAGCTGCTGCGCGGCTTCACCAAGATCGTCCACAAGTTCTGTGCGGCGAACGCCGGGCATCAGCAGTTGGCCGGTTATGTGGCGCAACTCAACGCGCTCAATCAGCAGTGGGGCGAACTGACCACCCAGGTCGGCATGGCCGCGATGAAAAACCCGGATGAAGTCGGCGCCGCGTCGGTGGATTACCTGATGTACAGCGGATACATCATCCTCGGCTACTTGTGGCTGCGCATGGCGCTGGTGGCGCAGGCGCAGCTGGATTCGGGCAGCGGTGATGCCGATTATTGCCAGGGCAAGTTGGCCACCAACGAGTTTTACTTCAAGCGATTGCTGCCGCGTACTGCCGCTCATCGGGCAGCCATCGAGGCAGGCAGTGATTGCCTGATGAAGCTGCCAGCGGAAATATTCGCGCTTTAATCTTTTAAAATGAATCACAAAGGAAGGCCCGCTGAATTGCGGGCTTTTTTATGACTGAATAGTCGGTGACTAAACATTACAAAACGGTCATAGACCGACCCTATGTGTCGCAAAAGTTGTTGGGTTACACTCGGAACCAACGAAAAACACAACTCCTACGATTCACCTGTTTAGATCTTGCGAGGTTTGCCATGGCTGACTACAAAGCGCCCCTGCGCGATATGCGCTTCGTCCTCAATGAAGTATTCGAGGTCGCCAAACTCTGGGCCGAGCTGCCAGCATTGGCCGAGACCATTGATGCTGAAACGGTCGAAGCCATTCTCGAAGAAGCCGGCAAGGTCACCAGCAAAAGCATCGCACCCCTGAGCCGTGCCGCTGACGAAGAAGGTTGCCACTGGGCGGACGGTGCCGTCACCACGCCGGCAGGTTTCCCACAGGCTTACCAGACCTACGCTGAAGGCGGTTGGGTCGGTGTCGGTGGCGATCCGACCTACGGCGGCATGGGCATGCCCAAGGCCGTTTCGGCCCAGGTCGAAGAAATGGTCAACTCGGCCAGCCTGTCGTTCGGTCTGTACCCGATGCTGACTGCGGGTGCCTGCCTGTCGATCAACGCCCACGCCAGTGAAGAGCTGAAGGCCGCCTACCTGCCGAACATGTACGCCGGCGTCTGGGCCGGTTCCATGTGCCTGACCGAGCCGCACGCCGGCACTGATCTTGGGATCATCCGCACCAAGGCCGAGCCTCAGGCCGACGGTTCCTACAAAGTCAGCGGCACCAAGATCTTCATCACCGGCGGCGAACACGACCTGACCGAAAACATCATCCACCTGGTGCTGGCCAAGCTGCCGGATGCGCCGGCTGGGCCAAAAGGGATTTCGCTGTTCCTGGTGCCCAAGTTCATGGTCAATGCCGACGGCAGCCTGGGCGCGCGCAATCCGGCCAACTGCGGCTCGATCGAACACAAGATGGGCATCCAGGCCTCCGCGACCTGCGTGATGAACTTCGACGAAGCCGTCGGTTACCTGGTCGGCGAGCCGAACAAGGGCCTGGCGGCGATGTTCACCATGATGAACTACGAGCGTCTGGGCGTCGGCATCCAGGGCCTGGCCACCGGCGAGCGCTCGTATCAGAACGCCGTCGAGTACGCCCGTGATCGTCTGCAGAGCCGTTCGCCAACCGGCGCGCAGAACAAGGACAAAGTGGCTGACCCGATCATCGTTCACCCGGACGTGCGTCGCATGCTGCTGACCATGAAAGCCTCGAACGAAGGCGGTCGCGCCTTCTCCACCTACGTCGCCATGCAACTGGACACCGCCAAGTTCAGCGAAGACGCCACCACCCGCAAACGCGCGGAAGACCTGGTGGCCTTGCTGACCCCGGTGGCCAAGGCGTTCCTCACCGATCTCGGTCTGGAGACCACGGTTCACGGCCAGCAGGTGTTCGGCGGCCACGGTTACATCCGTGAGTGGGGCCAGGAGCAACTGGTGCGCGATGTACGCATTACCCAGATCTATGAAGGCACCAACGGCATCCAGGCGCTGGACCTGGTCGGGCGCAAGATCGTCGGCACGGGCGGTGCGTTCTACAACCTGTTCGCCGACGAGATTCGTCACTTCACCGCCACCGCCAGTGCGGACCTGGCGGAGTTCACCAAGCCACTGAACGATGCGGTGACCACCCTCGACGAATTGACCTCATGGCTGCTGGACCGGGCGAAAAACAACCCGAATGAAATCGGCGCGGCGTCGGTCGAGTATCTGCAAACCTTTGGTTACGTCGCTTACGCCTACATGTGGGCGTTGATGGCCAAGGCCGCCCTGGGCAAAGAAACCCAGGACGATTTCTACGCCAGCAAACTGGGCACCGCACGCTTCTATTTCGCCCGCTTGCTGCCGCGTATTCACTCGTTGAGCGCGTCGGTGAAGGCCGGTAGCGAGTCGTTGTTCCTGCTGGATGCCGGGCAATTCTGATGATGTAACCTAATGTAAGCATTCTCTTACATGACGTGCTGCTGTTCTCCCATAGTCGGAAATTGGATCCACAGCTAATCTACTTCTCATGGACGTAGCGCAGGAAGCGCAAAGTAACAACACGGACACGTAGGATTCTGCCAGGACGGCGGAGTGAAAAGGATGTCAGGGAAACAGTCTGCAAAGCCCCGCTTCGGCGGGGTTTTCTTTTGCCTCGAGAAAAGTGTTTAGCCCAGGTCATCCAGTATCGACGGGCTGTTCAAACGCTCATCCGGCCGATTGATCACCTCCTCCAGTAACGTGCGCAGCAAGGCCAGCGAGGCCTGTTGCCGCTGCACATCGCGACAGACCAACCCGACTTTCAGCGGCACCCGCGGCTCGCTCAGGGGTTTCCACAACAATTGCCGGTTGCCGTGGGTTTTCTGCGAGCGTCCGGGCAGCACCGTCGCCAACCGCGTGTGCGGCAGGCTGTCGAGAATGCCGACCATGTTGTTCAGCTCGGCCTGTACCTGCGGGCGTCGTCCCAGGCTGGCCAGTTGCGCCTGCCAGATCTGCCGTATCTGAAATTCTTCGCCCAGCAGCAGCATTGGCAATTCGGCGGCCTGGCTCATGGAGACTTTCTTGAATTCGCGCAATGGATGGTCGGCCGGGATGACCAGCGTCAGTTCATCTTCGTACAACATCACCCCGTGCAATCCCGGCTGGCGAGGCGGCAAGTAGCCGATGCCGATGTCCAGGGAGCCATTGAGCAGTCGTCGCTCGATTTCCAGCCCGGTCAGTTCATAGATCTGCACCACCAGATGGGGTTGAGCCTTGCGCACCCGCTCGAGCATTTGTGGCACCAGGCTGGTGTGGACGGTTTGCAGCACACCGATGGCCAGGGTGCGCAGCGCGTGCCCCTTGAAGTTGCCCAGTGCTTCCCGTGCCCGTTGCAAGCCATCGAGCAAGGGCAGGGCATGGTTGTACAGCGTATGGGCCGCCAGGGTCGGCAACAGGCGTTTGCTGCTGCGTTCGAACAGGCTTACATCCAGGGATTGTTCGAGGTGGCGGATTTGCTGGGACAGCGCCGGCTGTGAAATCGACAGGCGCTCGGCAGCCCGGCCCACATGGCCCTCTTCATACACAGCGACGAAATAACGCAGTTGCTTGAAATCCATAAGTAATGCTTATCAAAAATGCTGCTAAATCGAAATGGCTCAACGCCTTGCCTGGGCCTAGTCTAACTGCATTCACAAGGCTTACAGGGCCCCGGAACGCGATGAATATCCTTTGCTTCGATGGCATTTGCATAGGTAACGCAAAAAACCTTCTGCGAGGGTTGATCCCATGAATCTGTTCAGCCTGCGTCGGCAATCGCCCAGTCTCGATGATTTGCTGGCGGACCATTGCGCCCCATCCAGGGACGACAATCTTTGCAGCGAGTACCTGATGCCCAGTGTCGATCGTCCCAAGCAGGTGTTTGTCCGTGGCCAGGGTTCCTGGTTGTGGGACAGCGAGGACCGTGCGTACCTGGATTTCTCCCAGGGCGGCGGCGCCAACAGCCTCGGCCACAGCCCCAAGGCACTGGTCAGTGCCATTACCGCGCAGGCGCAAGCGCTGATCAATCCCGGTTTCGGCTTGCATAACCGCGGCATGCTCAATCTCGCCCAGCGCCTGTGTGACAGCACTGGCAGCGATCAGGCGTACCTGCTCAACAGCGGCAGCGAGGCGTGCGAAGCGGCGATCAAGCTGGCGCGCAAATGGGGGCAGCGGCACCGCGGCGGCGCTTCGCGGATCATCGTGGCCAACCAGGCTTGCCATGGTCGTAGCCTGGGGACGATTTCGGCGTCGGACAGCTCGACCCTGATCAACCGTTTCGAGCCGCAGCTTCCGGGCTTCAGCCGCGTTCC
The DNA here is from genome assembly GCF_035064975.1 of Pseudomonas sp. YuFO20. NCBI lineage: Bacteria > Pseudomonadati > Pseudomonadota > Gammaproteobacteria > Pseudomonadales > Pseudomonadaceae > Pseudomonas > Pseudomonas sp. YuFO20. The sequence continues at coordinate 4,927 of NZ_JAXDEO010000008.1, read as the reverse complement.
CTTCAATGATCTCGCGGCGCTGCATGCGGCGGTGGATGAACGGACCGTGGCGATCATGCTCGAGCCGATCCAGAGCGAAGCCGGGGTGATTGCGGCCACTGCGCATTACCTCAAAGGGGTCGAGCGCCTGTGTCGCGAGCTGGGCATCCTGCTGATCTTCGACGAAGTGCAAACCGGTGTCGGTCGCTGTGGCAGCCTGCTGGCTGAACAGTCCTACGGCGTGCGCGCAGATATCGTCGTGCTCGGCAAAGGGCTTGGCGGTGGTGTGCCGGTGGCGGCGCTGTTGGCGCGGGGCAAGGCCTGCTGCATCGAGGCGGGCGAAATGAGTGGCACCCATCATGGCAATGCGCTGCTGACCGCGGCCGGCCTGGCGGTGCTCGACAGTGTGCAGGACAAGGGTTTTCTCGAGCATGTCGGGGAAATGGCCCAGCACCTGCGCGAAGGCCTGCAGCGATTGTCCCATCGTTATGGCCACGGCGAACTGCGCGGACAAGGGCTGCTCTGGGGGCTGACCCTGTCCGACGACTCGGCCGACGCCGTGGTCAAGGCCGCGCTGTACGAAGGGCTGTTGCTCGATGCGCCGCAAGCCGATTGCCTGCGTTTCACCCCGGCGCTGACGGTGAGCAAAGCCAACATCGATGAAATGCTGCTGCGCCTGGCCCGCGCTTTCTCCCGCGTGCGCACCGCGCAGCTGCAATGTCGCAAAGGGATCGCCGTCTAGGCAGGCCCCAAGAATTCCCGAACCGTCTCGCGGTATAACGCACGCCCCACGCCTGATTCTTTTGGCGTGGGGCGTTTTTTTGTGGCAGCTGCGTCGTTCAGAAACATGGCCTGGATACACTGGCCGGGCAAATCGGGCTGAACCCTGACCAACGGTACAGGTCGATTGGTTATGGGCTCGCGTGAGCCCCCTTCAATCAGGAGCTGCTCGCATGGACTTTATCCGCATCATCATCGCCATTCTGTTGCCACCCCTGGGCGTGTTTCTGCAAGTGGGCTTCGGCGGAGCGTTCTGGCTGAACATTCTGCTGACGCTGTGCGGCTACATTCCCGGGATCGTGCATGCGGTGTACATCATCGCCAAGCGCTGAGCCATTCAATTTGCTGACGCAATAACCCGTCGATAGAACAACCATTCCTGCTCCAGCGCGTGGGCCTGGTTGGCGGCTTTGCGAAAGCCGTGGCGCTCATCCGCGTAGTAATGGGCTTCGACCAGAATGCCGTTGTGCTGCAAGGCCTCGACCATGTCGCGGGTCTGCTGCGGCACCACCACGGCATCCAGCTCGCCTTGAAAGAAGATCACCGGCACGTGAATGTTGCTGGCATGCAGTAACGGCGTGCGGGCGGCGTAACGTTCGGCATCCTGTTGCGGATCACCAATCAACCAGTCCAGGTAATCGCCTTCGAACTTGTGCGTGGCCCGGCCCAGCGCCACAGGGTCGCTGACCCCATAAAGACTGGCGCCGGCACGAAACACCTGGTGGAACGCCAGCGCGCACAGCGCGGTGTAGCCTCCGGCGCTACCGCCGCGAATGAAGGCCTTGTCGCCGTCGATCATGCCACGATCAGCGAGATGGCTGACCACCGCGCAAGCGTCTTCGACATCGACTTCGCCCCAGCGCAAATGCAGGGCCTGGCGATAGGCACGGCCGTAACCGCTGCTGCCGCGATAATTGAGATCGGCCACGGCGAAACCCCGTTGCGCCCAGTACTGGATGCGCGGGTCGAGCATCGGATAACACGCCGAAGTCGGGCCGCCATGGATGAACACCACCAGTGGCGGCTTGGCGTCGCTGGTCATGGCCGGGTAGAAAAAGCCGTGGGCTTCACTCGAGCCGCTTGGGTAGCGCAGGGTTTGTGGGCGACTGATTTGCTCGGCGGGCAGCGGTGTAATGCCGCCTGCGAGGACCTTCACCTGGCGGGTCTGGCGATCGATGGCGATCACCGCCGCTGAACTGACGGGGGACGCCGCGATGCAGTAGATGAACTGCTTATCCAGTGCAAGATGGCGGAAGCGACTGTAGTCGCCGGTAAAGTCGTTGCACTCGGTGGCGCAAAGTCCCAAGCGGCCGAAACCCCCTTCTGTCCAGCTGGCCAGGTAGCTGCCTTTGCCCAGTGGCAGCCAGGTGCAGCCGCCCAGTTGCCAGGGCGCCGGGCCGTGGTCGGCGGCGGCGCAGGGCAACGGCTTCAGGCCATCGGCCGACTCCACCCAAGGCTGCCAGTATCCAGCGCGATCGGTCAGGCAGTACAAGTGGCCGTTACTGTCGAAGCGCGGTTGTTGCAGCGACTCCTGGGATTGGTCGCCAGCCACGCAGAAGGGGCTGGCGTAGCTGCCATCAGCCTGGCGATGGGCGACCATCAAGCGGGTCGCGGTCCACGGCTGGTCCGGGCGACTCCACTCGATCCAGGCCAGTCGTTGCCCGTCGGGACTCAAGGTCGGTGCGGCGTAAAAGTCCGCGCCTTCGGCCAGCAAATGCCGCGTGCCATCCGCCAGGTCGATCGCCACCAGGCGGTGTTCATTGCGATTTTCCTCGACTGCCAGCACTTGGCCATTAGCGAACTGCAGATCGCCGTATCGACACACGCCGGACGTCAGCAACTGGGGCGTCTCACCTTGCAACGACTGGCGATACAGTTGCTGATCGGCCTCATTGACGAACACCACGCCGTCACCGGTCAGGCAAAACGCGCCCCCGCCATATTCGTACACCCGACTGCGCACGCTGAACGGCGGTGGCGTCAGGCAGTGGGCCACGCCATCGCGCCAGTGCCAGATCCGGCACGCGGCATCCTCCGGGCGGTACTCGTTCCAGAACAAACCCTGGGCGCCGACCTGCAGTTCGGCAAAGTCGATACCGGCCGCGACGGCGTTGGCGGCGCTGAAGGGTTCAGCTTTTTGCGATGAGGCGTGAGTTTCGTTCATTGCGAAAGGCCAGTTGTTCAATGGTCTGGGTCGCGTGCTCCGCCTCTTCGCGGGCCTTGAGGATCACGCCGTGTTGAGGCGACTTGCTGCACACCGGGTCGGCGTTGCTCGCGTCACCCGTGAGCATGAACGCCTGGCAGCGACAGCCGCCGAAGTCCTTTTCCTTCTCGTCGCATGAGCGGCACGGCTCGGGCATCCAGACGTAACCGCGAAAGCGGTTGAAGCCGAACGAGTCGTACCAGATGTGCTGCATGCTGTGGTCGCGCACGTTGGGAAACTGCACCGGCAGCTGTCGGGCGCCGTGACAGGGCAGGGCGGTTCCGTCCGGCGTCACTGTCAGAAAAATACTGCCCCAGCCGTTCATGCAGGCTTTCGGGCGTTCTTCGTAGTAGTCCGGCGTGACGAAAATCAACTTGCACGGATGACCTTCGGCTTCCAGTTTGGCGCGGTATTCATTGGTGATGCGTTCGGCGCGCACCAGTTGCTCTTTGGTCGGCAATAGCCCGACTCGATTGAGCTGTGCCCAACCGTAGAACTGGCAGATGGCGAGTTCGACGAAGTCTGCCTCCAGGGCGATGCACAGCTCGATGATGCGGTCGATCTTGTCGATGTTGTGCCGATGGGTCACGAAGTTCAGCACCATCGGGTAGCCGTGGGCTTTGACGGCGCGGGCCATTTCCAGCTTTTGCGCGAAAGCCTTTTTCGAGCCCGCCAACAGGTTGTTCACCTGCTCGTCGCTGGCCTGGAAACTGATCTGGATATGATCGAGCCCGGCCTTCTTGAAGTCGCTGATTTTCTGCTCGGTCAGGCCGATGCCGGAGGTGATCAGGTTGGTGTAGAAACCCAGCTTGCGCGCTTCGGCAATCAGCTCGGCAAGGTCCTGGCGCACCAGGGGTTCGCCGCCGGAAAAACCCAGCTGCGCCGCGCCCATCTCCCGTGCTTCACGGAACACCTTGAGCCATTGTTCGGTGCTGAGTTCTTTGCCTTGTTCGGCAAAATCCAGCGGATTGGAGCAGTACGGGCATTGCAGCGGGCAGCGATAGGTCAGCTCGGCCAGCAGCCACAGGGGCAGGCCGATCTCGGGTGTGGGCGGCACTTGGCTGGATGAATCAGGCAAGTTCGATCCAGTGCTGCGCACGGGCAACCTCCATGAATTGCTCGATGTCGTCAGCGAGTTCGGGCACGCCCGGGAACTGCGTGTCGAGCTCATTGATAATCGCGGCGACGTCACGCTCGCCGTCGATCAAGCCGCCGATCAGCGCGGCGCTTTCATTGAGCTTGATCATGCCTTCGGGATACAGCAGCACATGGCCTTTCTGTGCCGGTTCGTACTGGAATCGGTAGCCAGGGCGCCAGGTCGGGGTCTTGCTGCGATCGAAGCTCATAGGATGATTCCTTTATGCCAGACCCGTTCCCCGGTCACGCTGTGATACGGCGGGCGATTGAGTTCGTAGGCCATGCTCATGGCATCGAGCATGCTCCAAAGAATGTCCAGTTTGAACTGGAGAATTTCCAGCATGCGTTCCTGGCCTTCCCGGGTCTTGTAGTGCTCGAGGGTGATGGCCAGGCCGTGCTCGACATCGCGCCGCGCCTGACCCAGGCGCGTGCGGAAATATTCGTAGCCGGCGGGGTCGATCCATGGGTAATGCTGCGGCCAGCTGTCCAGGCGCGACTGATGGATCTGCGGCGCGAACAGTTCCGTCAGCGAGCTGCTGGCGGCCTCCTGCCAACTGGCCCGGCGGGCGAAGTTGACGTAGGCGTCGACGGCAAAGCGCACGCCGGGCAGCACCAGTTCCTGGGAGCGCAATTGGTCCGGGTCGAGGCCGACGGCCTGGCCCAGGCGCAGCCAGGCTTCGATGCCGCCGTCTTCGCCGGGGGCGCCGTCGTGGTCCAGCAGGCGTTGAATCCACTCGCGGCGGATCTCGCGGTCCGGGCAGTTGGCCAGGATTGCCGCGTCCTTCAGCGGGATGTTCACCTGATAGTAAAAACGGTTGGCGACCCAGC
>NZ_JAXDEO010000089.1:0-17872 GCF_035064975.1 Pseudomonas sp. YuFO20 | reverse complement strand
AGGCCGTCTTCGCTGGCAAGCCAGCTCCTACAGGATTTGTGGGGTATGTTGGGTTTGTGGCTTGACACAGATCTGTAGGAGCCGGCTTGCTGGCGATGCAGTGGTGGCCGTTATGCCGTCTTCGCTGCGATGCGGCGACCCGACAAGCCAGCTCCTACAGTGGATCGGGAACGGCCGTGGAAGATGGGTCGGCTGTCAGGCCGCCTTCTGCGGCGACCCGAGAAGCCAGAGCATTAGTAAGGACGTTTCGCCGGCCCGGACTTGTTCAGCACCGTGCCGATCAGATTGGCCCTGCCCAGGTGATGCAGGCTTTCCTCGATCTCTTTCTTGGTGTTCATGCCATTGGCGACCACCAGCAGCACGCAGTCGAACTTGGGCAGGATGGTAATCACATCGTCCGAACTGAGCACCGGCGGCAAGTCGAAGATCACGACGCGAGAGCTGTAGCGATCGCGCAAATCCATGATCAATTCCCCCACCGCCGGCGACGACAGCACCTCGGTGGACAGCGGGACCGGTTCGCGTGTTGGCAGGACCACAAAACGCGGCAAGGTCGGATTGACCAGGACCTCCTGCAGTTCCGCTTCGTTGGTCAGCAACTCATTGAGCGATTTTTCCATCGGCAGCCCCAGGTAGTTACCCACCTTGGGACAACGCAAATCGAAATCCACCAGCAGCGCTGTCTTGGTCGTGTGGTGCGCGATACTCATGGCCAGGTTGATCGCCAACACCGACTTGCCCGCCTCCGGAGTCGGCGAGGTGATGGCGAGCGTGCGCCAGCCATTTTCCTCCATGGCCTTGAGGACCTGGGTACGCAGCAGGTCGAACGCCCAGCCCATGTTCGAATTCTTGTTGTAGGCGACAATGCGATGGCGCTCCAGGTGCTCTGCCCGCAGCGGTACAACCCTGGTTTGCACGTAACTGAGCGCATTGACCGGTGCAGGCTGCCCGGATGATGAGATCACCAGGCCTGACGAAGGCGATTGTTCGCCCTTACCCAGAGGTGGCTTAATAATTTCCATCGCAATATTCCTTATTCAAACCGCGCCAGAGCTTTGAACATCAGCAGATCCAGTGGCATGTAGAGGAAGTGCAGGAGCACCAGGGAGACCACGATCGACACGACGCCACAGAGCACCAGTATCGTTCGCCACTGTTTGCGACGATCCAGTTCCGCCTGGGTATGAATGTAGGGAATGGCAACCAGTACGCGCCTGCCCAGTACACTGGTCAGTGCGTCGACACCACGTACCCGCTGGCTCAGCATCTCGAGCAGCATCACCAGTGCACCCGCCCCTACCGGTGCGAGCACAAAGCCCAGGGCCACGACTTTCTTGCGGTTCGGCCGCACTGGTTTTTCCGGCATCAGCGGCGCCTCGAGCAGCACAAAACGTTCAGCTTTGTTTTCCTGCTCGAGGCTTTCGGTAATCTTCGCACTCATCTCCTTGGTGCGAATTTCCTCGTATTTCTTGCGGGCGTTTTCATGGTCGCGCATCAGCGTGACCAGGCCGCGCTCCACTTGCGGCGCCTCGAGAATCTGGCTCTCCAGGGTCGCGATCTTGTTGAGCAGTTCCTGCTTCTGCGAAGCCAGCGAGCGCATGCGCTGTTCCGAGCCGGCGATGCGCGCCTGCACCCTGGCCACGTCCAGGCTGACCGGGGTGACGGAACTGCCGCGGCCCTGGGTTGCCTGCATGGCGGCAATCTTGCGTTTGACCGCCCGTACATCCGGGTGGGCATCCGTATACATCGCCTGCAACCGGGCGTACTCGGCCTTGAGGCTGGCCAGGTCCTGCACGGGTTCAGCCACCGCACCCGCCGTAGCCGTCCTGGTCGCCAGACCGGCATGGGCCGCCGACAGTTCCAGGTCCTGGAAGCGCAACTCTTCGTTGGCCGCCTTGTAGTCGCGGTCGATATCCTTGAGTTCGAGTTCGGAGCGCGACAACATGTTCATGCGCAGTTCCTGATGCTCGGGCAGCGCGTTGCCGTGGGCCTGCTTGAAGTCCGCCAGCTTGTTCTCCAGCACTTCCAGCTCGGTGCGCAGCTTGTTCGCTTCCTGGGTCAGGAACTCGGTGGTTTCACTGGCGCGCTCGGTGCGCTGCTTGATGTTCTCGTTGAGGAACAGCGTCACCAGTTCCTTGGCCACTTCGTTGGCCACTTCCGGCTCCCGGTGCTCGAAGGCAAGGCGAAAGGCAATCGTCACTTCGCCTCGCCCCTTGACCACCGCACTGACCAGGGCGACGGAAATCGCATTGCGCATCTCTTCGATCTTTTCGGTCAGGGTCAGTCGCCGGCTGCCCGTTTCGAAAAGATTGTACTTGTTGATGATCGCCTCCAGATGCTCGCGGGTCATCACGCGCTGGCGGATGACCTCGATACGCTCGTCAGCAAAGGTATTGTTGTTCCCCGCCACCAGGTCCGGTGATATCTGCTGCGACTCGACCAGGATAGTCCCGGACGACTGATAGATCGGTGGCATGGACGTCGCCACCAATACACTCGCCCCGATTATCACGGCCACAGTCACAATCAACAGCACGGCCCGGTGTTTGATTACTGCAATGTAGTCGTTGACCGACATTTCGTATTCAGAGGACATAAATACCACGCTGCTGAAGGTCAGAAGTCGGGGTGACTATAGATCAAGGTCATCCCTATGATGTTGGCATCGGCGTTTGGCAAGCCGTCTCGCTCGCGCTCTTTGTAGGTGAAGGATAGGCGTGCAAGCCAAAAAGGCGAGAGTTCGCGACTCACATAGGCGCCGTATGTGCGAAAGGTACTGGGCGCATCCCCTTTGGTTTCCTGCCAGGAGCCATCAACACCGACACGACTGGTCTCGTCGAGCAGATAACTCACATTACCCCGTAGCTCATCGGATTCGACCAGGCCGTCCTCGCCGTTGGCGATCGTGCTACGACTGGCTTCGACGAAGGACTCGAAACGCTCACCGGTGTAACGCAGGTTCACGCCACCCTGGCCCGTGGGGCCACTGTCGCTGTCGGAAACCTTGTTGACGCCGCCGTACACCGATCCCGTGAACCGCTCCGAGATCTGGTAGTTCACGCCGACCACCGGGGTGTAGCTGTTCGAGGAGCCAAGGGTGGTCTCGTCCTTGGGCTCATAGCGCGTCGCTTCGAAACGGGTGAACAGTTCGGTCCGCTCATTCCATTGATAAAGCCAGCTGAAACGGTTGGTCAGCTCATCGTAGTTGGTCAGCGAATCGGTGTCGTATTCGACATGGGTGAGGTCGATTTCGTTGACCAGGGTACTGCGCTCGGTCACCGCACTTCGCCAGTTACCGCCGATGTTCGAGAGCTTCTGCGTGCCGTCGGTCGAGTCTGTTACACCGGTCTGCTGGACTTCCGTGGAAAGCGTCGAACTCTCGATGTATCGCGCCGTGAGTCCATAGCTACCCTTTTCGGTCTCACGCTGCCAGCCAAACGACAGCCTCGGATCTTCTCGATTGGACACGACGTCGGTGTCGGACGAGCGCTCGACATTGACACCGAGGCCAAACTTCCACTGATCCCGATCAAAATTACCCACCAACGTGTAATCGGGGGCAATGATCGTTCGAGTCACCGCTTTCTCGTCACTCGTCAAGAGCAATGGATTGCTGTCGTGCTCGACTGTCATGGGCAGCGCAACTTCCGACTGCCAGGTGCCGGCGTAGGTCATGCCGGAACATGGCAAAGTCAATATTGCCATCACCACTCCGGTTGTTTGCAATGAACGCAAGTTAATCCTTAATGCATCGCGCAATGTCAGGGAACGACCAGCGTATCGCCGGCCTTAAGTTCGTAGTTAGTGGACATGTCACTCCCGGAAATGAGAGCGCTGTAATCAACGGGCATTACTTTCTGGGTTTTCCCTTCGCGCCGCAAGAGCTTGATTTCGTCCTTGTCCGCAAACTTGTCGAGGGGCCCGGTTTCGCCCAATAGTTGCAGGACATCGGTATCACCGGCCAACTGCACCTTGCCAGGCTTGAGTACTTTGCCCTGGACATAGACGACATTGCCCTTGGCCTCGGTGACAACAACGCTGACCACCGGATCGGGATAATATTTGGTGAGTTTTTCAGTGATTATCTTTTCAGCTTGAGACGTATCAAGCCCTTTGACCTTGACCGGCCCTGCCAGCTTCAAAGTGATGTAGCCATTGGGCAGCACATCGACGCGCTCTAATTTCTCCACTGGCTCGCCCCAGATGGACACTTCAACCTTATCTCCAGAATTCAGGAGATAGGGGCTGTCTTCGGCGGCACGGGCCACGCTGGGCACAATAGCCAGCGCACACAGTGCAGGTAACAGTAAACGCAGCATCTGAATTCCTCCGCCTGGTTAGCACATCTAATGAGGATCAACCGTAACAATCAGCGTCCTCTTTAAAGCTGTAACACCTGGAAAAACCTGTCTCGTAAAACTGGCACCTAGATCTTGCGCCGGTTGGCAACAACGATGAATCCCAATAGTGCGGAAGAGAATAACCATACAACCGCAGATACCGGCAGTGCATTGGGTTGAGTGTCGTGGAACGCCGATTCTCCGGTCAGTCCCTTGTCCTGGACTGGATCGATCGCGAATGCCTGCGTGGCAACTTTCGTCATTAAACCGTCGCACGCTGAAGTATTGACGGAAGCACTTGCTCCCGACTTGGATCCAGTATTAGCGCTGGCTACTTGAGCAATTTGGGCGCTTGGCGAAGAGCCATCACTGGCTTTGCCAAGGCTCGATGCCGCAGCAGTAATGCCCTCTGTGGATGCCACGGCTGACTGAGCCCGTGCCCCTTCGCAAGCACTGCTTATGCGACTAATTTCATTGGGCAAATTGGCCGCGTGGGCAATGGAAGCGGCTACTCCATTCAGAGTCGCAAATAACACCATCAACTTAATGAAAACTGTCGTCCGCATATAACCGCCTCCCTGCGCTGAGGGTTTGCAATTGGTCGGTTGAAGAAATCTGAATCAGGCTAAATGGAGCCTATAAGCAGATAGCCAGTACGTCAATAGCACGTCACAATAATAAATAGAAATATAAAACCCGGCCGGATAACGTCAAAAAAACGCCGCAATGGATCCAAGCAATGTGCCAGAGACAGCAAGTGATTCTGCGTGCAGCAGCCTCGCAAAAAAACGCTGTCAAACGCACGACGTTCACTTAAATGAATGCAATGAAGATGCCGTCGAGTGATACGTTGATCGCTTCGTATGGAACAAGCGACGCCCTCGCGCTAAAACAGGCGCGCGCCTGCAGCCACGTACAGTTGGCGGTAGGAATCCACCAGTTGCTCAAGGGTAAAGGCGCGATTTCGCCCACTGGGATTGGGCAGGACCCAGACCGCGGCATTGCCAAAGGTTTTCGGCTGCGGCCCCCAGGCAACGTCGCGCTGGGCGGACAAGGCGCAGTACGCCGCCTTGCCGAGAAATGCCACGAAACGTGGCGCAAACCTGCTTATCTTTTGTTCGAAGGCCGCCGCGGCCGCGACAAATTCATCGGTCGACAGCTGATCCGCCCGCGCCGTCGGTCGCTCGACCACCGCGGTGAAACCACAGCGATATTCGAGGATGGACCTGTCTCGTTCCGGTAACAGTTGCTGTGACGTAAAACCGGCGAGGTGCAGGGTGCGCCAGAAGCGATTGCCGCGCCCGGCAAAATGGTGCCCCTGGGCCGCGGCCGTCACGCCGGGGTTGATGCCACAAAACACCACGTCCAGTTGCTGCGCCAATATATCGTCGAGCCCCTCACCCACCGCAGATCACATCGACCGCATTAGATACGAGCGCCGTCAGTTCTGCCCGGGACTTGCCCGCCCGCGCACGGATCGAAATGCTGTGCAGCAACGATGAAGCGAGCACGGCCAGCGCTCCTGCATCGACATCGCTCTTCAACTCGCCGGCTTCAATGGCGGTGCGCAGGCGCGCCTCCAGATCGGCATCCAGCCTGCCCAGGCGATCGCCCAGCACCTCACGGATCTGCGAATCCTCGACCGCCTCGGTCGTTGCCGTGCCAATCGCGAAACAGCCGCGTGGCTGGCCCTCGCCCGAGAAGTAGATCGACAGCTGCCCCTCATAGAAACGCATCAGTGCCTGGCGCAAGGTCAGTGCGCTGTCACTCAGCGCGGCCTGCATGTCGGCGGCGGCGAATTCCCAGTACTGCTCGAGCGCCTTGATGTAGAGGGAATGCTTGTCACCGAAGGCCGCATAGAGGCTGGGACGGTTCATTCCGGCCGCCGTGGCGATGCTGTCCAGGGAGGCGCCGGAATAGCCGGTGCTCCAGAACACACCGAGGGCTTGTTGCAGCGCTGTCTGCGGGTCATACGCGCGGGGCCGGCCGCGGCCTTTACCCTCTGCCACTTTATTTTGTTCCATATCGTACAAAATCCTTGCAGGAAGGTGGTGAGGGGATATTTTTACACCATCGCACAAAAATAAGGAACCACGAATTCCTTGATCCATGTCTGTTCAAGCGAAGTGCTGTTTCGCCTCGACCCCAAGCCTCTGCAGATCACGATCGAGCGTGCCCAGGCGCAATTGAGTGTGGCGCGGCGGCGCATCGATGGGCTCAAGGCCAGCTGCCGTCAACAGCAGGTTGAACGGCAATCGGCCAAGGAGTCGGCGGACTTCGACCAGAAGGGATTTTGCCCGCAAGAAAACCTTGGTCGCCACCGAGTTCGGTCCCGGGCCATTCATGAGCGCGGGCCGGCCTCAAGGCACGCACCCTGGTACGGGTATTGCCGCAATTTCATTTTGAAGAGTTGAATCTGTTTGCGATCTACCCTTCACGAAAATTCGTCGATGCAAAAATAAAAACCTGGGTGGAGTTTCTCAAGGACTACCTGCCCGGAAAAAAAACTAAAAACCATCTGAGGATGGAGTGTCGACTCAACCGGGTTGGTTCATTCGGTAGAGACGATGCTAGGGGTTTAGCCCGGCGCCAAACAGCGCAGCGCCGGACAAACACTGTTAACAAAATGAGGGGGAATGCCCCAACGATGGCGCGCCTTAAGCCTGTGCAGAAGCCAACGAAGCCACACGCACCCCACTCGATTCCGATTCACGGCGCTCAATTCCCGGCAAAACCTCTGCCGCAGGCGTCCACGCCGGCACACTCGGCATCTCCTTGCGCAAGCTGTGAATCAGGGTGTACGACATCACCAGCAGCAACATGGCGATCGGCAATCCGGCGGCGATACTCGCCATCTGAATGGCCTTGAGTCCCCCGGCGAGCAGCAGGCCCGCCGCAATCGCCCCTTCCAGAATGCACCACAGCAACCGGATCCAGTTCGGCGGATTGGTGCTGCCCAGGGCACACAAGGTGCACAACACCTGGGTTCCGGCATCTGCCGTGGTGACAAAGTGCACACCCAGCAACACGCACACCAGTATCGAGAGAACGGCGCCAACAGTAGGGCCATCCAGTGACTGAACCAGCGTGAACATCGCCGCCGTGGTTTCTTTCTTGGTGGCAAGCAGCACCGTGCCGCCTTCGAACTTCGGTTGCTCCTGACCCACAACCTGGCTGGCAACGGAAGCCTGATAAGCCTGGCGATCCTGCTGTTCGTTTTTCAGCGCAGCACCACCGAACACCGACATCCACAGGATGGTCACCATGGTCGGTACCACCAGCGCCCCGATCACCAGCTCACGGATGGTCCGGCCTTTGGAAATCCGCGCAATGAACAGGCCGACAAAAGGACCCCAGGTCATCCACCATGGCCAGTAGAACGCCGTCCACCAGTTTTGCCATTCGCTGTCTTTCTGCGTGTCCATCCAGAAGCTGAGGCCGACGATGTTTTGTACATAGTCGCCGGTGGATTCGAACATCAAGTTGAGAATGTAACGAGTTGGACCGATAGCCAGTACCGCCAACATCAAAATAAATGACAGGTACATATTAAGCGTGGAAATACGCTTCATACCCTTTGACAGCCCGGCAAGTAGCGAAATGCAGGCAATAATACTCACAACCAGAATGATCGATAACTGCAACCCGATACTGACCGGAATACCGAATACCTGATGCAGCCCGGTATTGATCTGCGCAACGCCCAGACCGAGGGACTGCGAAACACCAAAGGCCGTAATGACGACACCCATGATATCGACAACATGGCCGATCCAGCCGTAGATACGGTCGCCAATCAGTGGGTAAAGCAGCGAACGCAGGGCCAGTGGCAAGCCTTTGCGGTAGGCAAAGTAGGCCAGGCTCAGGCCGATCATGGAGAAGATCGCCCATGGGTGCAGACCCCAATGGAACAGGGTGATGCGCATCGCCAGGGTGGCCGACTCGTCCGTCAGGCCCTTGGAAAACGGGTTGTCGGCATAGTGCAGCATGGGTTCGGCCACGGACCAGAAAATCAGCCCGATGCCCATGCCCGCACTGAACAGCATGGCAATCCATGAAGCGAAACTGAACTCGGGCCGATCGTGCTCGGTGCCCAGTTTGAGATTGCCGAAACGGCTGACGGAGATATACAGCAGCAAACCGAGTACGCCACTGATCAGGGCGATGTAATACCACTTAAAGTTATGCAGGATAAACACCGAAGCCATTTCAAAGGCCTTGGCTGCCTGCTCGTCTTTAAATGCACAAAACAGAACAAATGAGATCACCGCCAATATCGAAGCGACTGTCACATTCGGGTTCAAGCCTTTTAACACGCCTGATTGCGCACGCATTGTTTTCCCCTTTTGTTTTTGTTTAAGGGTTTTAGAGAGTATTCCGCAAGATACTGACCCCTTGATATCGAATGACATCAGGGCGCTGTATATCTTCAGATTAATTCCGGTCTAACTCGGTTTTGGCAGCATCGCCAAGATGATTGAAACCTGACCATCGTTCAAACCATTTTTATTCACCGACTCATGAGAAAAACGCATCAATAAATCCGGCTCGCCCTCCTCCACTTAACGCCCGTCGACGCACTCACCCAGGGGGTCAGCCACCGAAACCAGGTTAGAGCTGGCAATCCCGTTTGGCGTCACCGGATGATGCAGCGGCGCATCCTTTTGCAGGTGCTTGCCCGTGACTTTCGCCTGGCCTACGCACAGTGCGAGCAACGCGGCGCTGCCGGCATAGAAAAAGTAGAAGCTTGAGGTGCCGAAGAACTCCATCAGCACACCCGCAATCAGCGGACCGATGCAGGCGCCGACACCAAAGGTGATCAACAACATGCCCGACAGCGAAACGCGCAGTTGCGGCTCCATGTTGTCGTTGGCCAGCGCCACGCCCAACGGGTAGAGGCAGAACTGCAGAAAGCCGATCGCCGAGCCGAACCACAGCAGAGTCACGAATGCAGGCGCTTGATTGAAGCCCAGCGGCAGGCTGATGAGCACCAGCAAGACCGCCACCGCGCGGATCAGACTTGGCCGAGGCAGACGATCCGAGAGCCAGCCCAACGGCAACTGCGCCAACAGCCCGGCACCGATGGTCAACGCCATGAGCTGGCCGACCTGTGCTGTTTCCAGTCCCTGTTTGCTGGCATAGATCGCCGCCAGCCCGTAGAAGCTTCCATTGATCATGCCGGACACCAGAATCGTCACCAGGGATTGCGGAATGCGCCGCACAAACAATCGCAGGTCGATCGAAGCCGCGGGCACCGCCGTCGGATGGGCGCTGCGAGTGAGTGCCACCGGCACCGAGCACAGCGCAAACACCATCGCCACACCCAACAGCGCACGGATTCCCAACCCCTCGTCGAGACTCAAGGCCAACTGTCCAAGCATCATGCCGACGTAGCTGGCGACCATGTACAGCGCCAGCACGCTGCCGCGCTGCTCGGTCCGGGCCTGGTCGTTGAGCCAGCTTTCCAGCACCATCAGCTGGCACATCATCGCCAGCCCGACCAGCCCCCGCAGCACCAGCCAGAAAGGCAGGGACGTACTGAACTCATGCGCCAGAACCGCTGCCGCAATCAGTCCGGCACAGGCCGCATAGGTTCGAATATGCCCGACCTGTGCGATCAGGCTGCGCCCGACCCAGCCACCCAGCACCATCCCCAGGGCATTGGCGGCCATCAACGCACCACCTGCCGTTTCACTCGCCCCCATCGCATTGAGGCGCAGTGCCAGATAGGTCATCAGCAAAGTCGATCCCAGCTGCATCAACAGGCTGGCCAGATAAAGAGCACCGAAGGTTTTTGTCAGTCTTATCACCGTGCGATCCCCGAGAATTGCGCTTCAAGCCAAGCCGTGAATTTGCTTCCAGTTGCCGGGGTGAACCACATACCCGAACAACGCATGCCCGCCATAAACCAGTTCGGTGCCTTCGGGAATCCACAGCAACTGCCCGGGCGTGACCTCAAAAAGCTCGTCACCAACGCGCAATTCGAAGCAACCCTCGATCACGAAAATCACCTCGTCGTACAGCACCGTCCAGGCCACTTGCGCACCTTCCCAGCGGGCAAAACCCACGCCGATGTTCGGCGAGATTTCGTTGCTGAGGGCTCGCGCCACGTACGCGGCACCTGGCGGGCCGCCGCGAAAGGTGAAGTCCAGGTCCTGATGGTCGATGCGCAGCACCCGGCGGTTGCCGTTATCCGCCTGGCTCATAGCTCACTCCGGCTGTTCCAGGCCGCCAGGCGAATGCGCGAGCGAACGCCCAGGCCGAGAAAAGGCTCCGGTGGGTTGAGCGAGGGCATGCCGGTCACCGCGCGGATATCGTTGAGCTGTACCGAATCGGCACCCACCGCCAGATCGGCCAGCATCGTCCCGGAGATGGTGCCCCAGGCCGCGCCGACGCCGTTGTCGCACGCCGATGCGTAGACACCGTTTTCCAGTTCGCCAAAAAAGTTGGTGAAGTTGCGCGAGATGGCGTAGACGCCGCCCCAGGTATGGCTGAAAGGCACCCCGGCCAGCTGCGGGAAACGCGCCAGGAAAGCCTTGCGGTGCGAGTCCTGTATTTTCGAACGCATGGCATCGCTGGTGCTGCGGCCGTATTTGGGCACGTGCTTGTAGGTGTTGCGGATGATCAGGCGGCGGTCCTGGGTCATGCGCACCGTCGTGCCGGCGTGATCCGCCGGGGTCAGTCCCCAGTCCAGTTGGCCGCCATAGGTGGCCAGTTCCGCATCGGTCAACGGGCGGGTCCAGCTGGCAAAGGTCATGACCGGCAACAGGCGATTGCGCAGATAGCCGAACTCCTGGGTGAAGATACTCGTGCCCAGAAGCAGCTGTGGGGTACGGATCTGCCCTGCTGTGCCGTGCAGGATCCAGCCGCCACGGCCGTCGCGCTCCAGGCGCTGGATCGGTGATTCTTCCAGCAACTCGACATTGGCCGGCAAGGTCCGGGCCAGCCCCGTGACCAGCGCCGCCGGTTGCATCAGATAGCAACCGGGGGTGTAGATCGCGCCACTGTAATGCCCGGTGCCCAGCACCTTGGTCAGCTCGGCACTATCGGCCCGGCGGAACGGTTCACCTAGGTCGCTCATCAGCCGTTCGAAATGATCCAGGTAGGCCAGGCCACGTTCGCCGACGGCGCCCTGGTACTTGCCGGCATGGGACCATTGGCATTCGATCCCACGGGATTGCACCAGGCCTTGCAGCTGGGCAATCGCGGAGCGGTTGAGCGACAGCAACCGCTGTTTGTGCGCGGGGTCCGGATGCTCCAGCGCGAACTTGTGCGGCAGGTCGATCACAAAGCCCGAGTTGCGCCCGGAAGCCCCATGGGCGACCCGTTGCGCATCCACCAACAGGATACGGGCTTGCGGATGATGTTCGGCCAGGCGACGGGCCGCGGCCAGGCCGGCAAAGCCCGCGCCGATCACGGCGTAGTCGGCACGCTGTTCGCCGGACAGGCGCTTGCAGGCCGGTTGTTCGGGCAGCGCTGCATACCAGCCGCAACTCGCATCGTCATAAGGCAGGTTGATCGTGTTTTTCATGGGTCTGGCCTCAGGCGACAGCCTGCTGGGTGTGCTGACAGGATTGCAGCAATGCGCTGCGTTGCGTTTGCGCTTGGCGACCGAGCAGGACAAAGCCGTTGAGCTGGTCCTGGGCGTCATAAAAACCGGCGCACAAGCCATCCTCGGTCGGCGTGCAGCGCCATTCGCCTTCGCAAGCGATGGCAGGCGCCAACAGACACAGCGGCGCGGCCGGGGTCTTGACCGTGACGGGCATCAAGGGGTAGTCGACGGCGGTCGGTTGGCCGAGCAGGGTTTTGCTCAGCGCCTGGATGCCCTGGTTGATCGGCGCCAGGTAAGGCAGCAGCTGCCCGCCAATCTCGATGCAGTCACCCAGGGCGTAGATGCCCGGCACAGAGGTTTGCAGCTGCGCATTCACTTGAATGCCTCGTCCAACCGCCACGCCGGCACTTTGCGCCAGGCTCAGTTCGGGACGCAGACCGACGGCAGACAACACCAGATCGGCCTCCAGGGTGCGACCATCGGCGAGTGTCAGGCGATAGCCCTGTCCCTTGGAGTCGATGGCTTGCAGGGTGTTCTGCAGATACCAGTTCACTCCCAGTTCACCCAGCGCGTGCTGCAACATCTGCCCGGCGTCGACGGGCAACAGGCGCTCCATCGGCCAGCGGCCCAGACCGATGACATCGACGTCAAAACCGTTGTGGGCCAGGTCGTTGGCAAACTCGCAGCCGATCAGGCCGTCCCCGAGGATGGCGACACGTCGCACGCCGCCCAGGCGTTCACGGAAGCCGTGATAGTCCTGCAGGTTATTGACGCTGATCAGCGCTGAAGTATCGCCCTGGATCGGCAAGCGGATCGGTTGCGCACCGCTGGCGAGCACCAGCTGGCCGTACTCCATGTCACCGAAGCTGGTGCGCAGGCGCCGCGCCGAACTGTCGATGCCCAGCACCTTGCAATGCGGATAGACACGCAGGTTCAGACGCTGCTCGATGGCCAGCGGCGATTCGCCGGACAAGGCTTCGGCGCTTTTGCCCTGGGACAGCCCGATCGAGAGCGCGGGTTTGGAGTACAGGTGACCGGACTCCTGGGTCAGCACGCGGATCTCGACCTTGGGGTCAGCCTTGCGCAACGCCTGGGCCAGGCCGTAACCGGCATAACCGCTGCCGATGATGACGATCGGCTGACGCGGCGACGGTGCGGCGACAGGCAGCGGCGGCGCGCTGACCGGCACGCTGACGACCGTGGCCGCCTGGGTGTACTCACTGATATCGAGCATCTCGAAATCGGACTTGCCCACGTGGCATTCGGGGCACATCCAGTCTTCGGGGACATCTTCCCAACGGGTGCCGGCGGCGATGCCGTCCTGGGGCCAGCCCAGGGCCTCGTCGTAGATCAGGCCACACACGATGCAAAGCCAGGTCTTGAACATACTATTCACTCCCCCGCCACCCGGATGGCTACGTTCTTGGTGCGCACGTAGCTGTACAAGGCTTCCTGGCCCTTTTCCCGACCAAAGCCCGACAGACCGACGCCGCCAAACGGTGTTTCAATGCCGCCGGCATACCATTCGTTGACGAACACCTGGCCGGATTTCAGGCGGCGGGTGCAGCGCATCGCGCGGCTGATGTCCTGGGTGAACACCCCGGCCACCAGGCCGAATTCAGTGCCGTTGGCGATGGCAATCGCCTCGTCTTCGGTGTCGAACGGCATGATGGCCAATACCGGCCCGAACACCTCTTCCTGGGCAATGCACATCTGCGGGGTCACGTCGCGGAACACGGTCGGGCGCATGAAATGCCCGGCCCGATCAGCGAAGGCTTCACCACCGGTGACCGCTATCGCGCCGTCTTCCACTGCGCGACGGCACAAGTCTTCGATGCCCGCCAGTTGCCCGGCGCTGACCACGGGAGTGAGGTCGGCGTCGTCCTGACCCAGGCCGACGCTGAGCCCCTGGGCCATGGCGACGACGGCCTCGACCACCTCCTCATAAATCTCGCGCTGCACCAGCAGCCGCGACATCGCCGAACAGACCTGGCCGGCATTAAAGAAGATGCCCGACTGGACGCTGGCCAGCAGCTGCTCGCGGTCCGCATCGGCGAAGGCGATCGCCGCGGACTTGCCGCCCAGTTCCATCACGCTGGGAATCGCATGCTGGGCGGCATCGCGCAGGATCGACTGGCCGGTCGGTACGGAACCGGTGAACACGATCTGATCGACAGCGCGATGGCTGACCAGATACGCACCGACTTCGCGACCGCGGCCGCAAATCAGGTTGACCGCGCCGTCCGGCAAGCCGGCCTTGGCAATGGCGCGGATCAGCACGCACACGCCCAGCGGTGAAAGCTCGGGGGACTTGATGACCACCGCATTGCCCGCCGCCAGGGCCGGGGCCAGCGAACGGGCGCAGATCGACACCGGGAAATTCCACGGCACGATCTGGGCCGAAACGCCCATCGGGTCATACAGGGTAAAGTCCATGTAGCCATTGCCCAGCGGGATCGACGTGCCCTCGATCTTGTCGGCCATGCCAGCGTAATACTCGAAGTAGCGCGCCGCCTCGATGAACTCGTCCCGGGCATCGCAAAGACGCTTGCCGTTTTCCTGGCACAGCACCCAGGCGCCCTCATCGGCCACAGCGCGAATTTCCTCGGCAATGCGCAGCAGCCAGGTGACCCGCTGCGCAGGACGCGCACGGGTCAGCTCAGCGCTGTCGGCACAGCGGCGGGCAGCCAGTAACGCCCGCTCGGCATCGGCGACACTGGCCTGGGCAATGGTCGCGACCGGCTCGGCCGTTCCCGGGTTGTGCACCGCCAGATGCTGGTCGCTGTCGCACCATTGACCGTCGATGTAATTGAGCCAGTGGGAGGCTATCGGATACATGGGACCTCCTCAGGCAGACGGTGTGGTGGCGAGCAGCTGACGCGCGGCCCACTGGTGGAAGAAGTGCGTCGGGATGTCCATTTCCGGAGAGAACGCCCCGCCCTTGTAGCCTGGGGAATGACGGCCTTTCTGCATGCCTTCGACCGAGCTGATGTCCTCGGCGAACACCACTTTCCAGGACTCCAGGATCGCCTCGCGGCAAGCGCTGAACTCATCGCTGCCGGCCGCGTCGTCGCCCACATAGAACAGGCGCAGGTGTTCGATGGTGCGTCCCGGCGAGACCGGCTCCAGCTGCATGGCGAAGGCATGGTCGGCCTGGATGCCGAGCAGCACGTTGGGGAAGAATGCGACATATTCGGCGTTGCGCAGGCGATCCAGCGGCCAGGCCGGGAATTTCGGCAGATGCGTGCCGGCAACGTCCGACAGGTTGTAGGCGTAGCTGCCCTGGCCGGCGAAATGCTGGTCAAAAATGATGTTGTAGTGGTCTTCCAGGCGCGAGTACGAGTTCAGGCTCGGGTGCACCCACGGCAGGTGGTAGGCTTCGCAGTAGTTTTCCACCGCCAGCTTCCAGTTGCAGTTGATGTCCAGCGTGGTGGCGTCATGACCCGGACGACGGCGCAGCAGGCTCATGCCGTCCTCGCCGAGAAACTGCGTCCAGCGCGTGGTCAAGGGCGCCAGCATGTCTTCGAGCGGTTGTGCGTCGCCGGACAGGTTGATGAACACCATGTCCATCCAGATCGCGCTGCGGATCGCTTTCAAGCCGTGTTTTTCACAGGCGAAGCGGTCGTCCTTGTGCTGGTCGATGCCGCCGACATGGGGAGTGCCGCGCAGCCCGCCATTGAGGTCGTAGGTCCAGGAATGGTAAGGGCAACGAATGACGCCCTGCACCTCACCGGCCTCCTCCACGAGCTTCATGCCGCGGTGGCTGCAAACGTTATGGAACACCTGCACCAGGCCTTCGCGGTTGCGCATCAGCAGCAAAGGCAAGCCCATGAAATCGACAGGTTTGACCGAACCGGCCTTGCCCAGATCACTCGCGAAACCGACACAGGCCCAGGTTTTACCCATGACCTGATCGCGCTCAAGCTCGAAGTAGCGTTGCTCGGTATAGAACTCGTTGCCGAGGCCGGTCGCTTCGTGGATCGGATTGAGGACGGTTTCAAGCTGATGCACAGGAATTTGCTGGATGCTGCTCATTATTGTTCTCCCCTGCTGGGCACGGTATTGGAAGGTCGGCAGGCGCATTGGCCAAGGTCCGCTGGCAGCCAGTTTGGGAAAACAGGGGGTGTCACGACAAACGATATTTGCGGCGCGACTCATGACTTTTTGTCATAAATATACGCATGCGAAGTGGCCGCTCGGCATTAAAAATACCGAGGGTTCGAGATATGAGACTTAGAGTGATTCAGTGGGTCTGAATGACAGCCATGGCGACTTCGTTACTCGTCGTCCTGCGGCGCTGGAAGTTGATTCATCAGCCAGGTGCGAAAGCGTTTTACACTTTGCCGCATGCCGCCACGCGACAAGGGTTCCAGCAAACAGAACTGGGCGTCTGTGCGTAACACGGTGTCGAGCGGTCGTACCAGGGCACCCTTGTGCAGGTGATCATCGACCAGATTCGACCAGGCCAGCGCAATACCCTGTCCGCCGATAGCCGACTGGATCAGCATCGAGTAGCTATTGATATTGATCCGGCGCTTGGGCTCGACGTTTTTCAGACCCAGGCTGCGGAACCATTCGGGCCAGCCGATCCAGTCCCGCTGCGGGTCGTCGAGGAACAGCCAGGTGCAGGCTGCCAGGTCCTCAGGCTTGCTCAAGTCTGGATGCTTGGCCAGGTAAGCGGGGCTGCACACCGGGAAGACCTCTTCGGAAAACAACGGCGTGACCTGCATGTCCCTGGGCGGCGTCCGGCAGTAATACAGGGCCAGGTCACAATCCAGGCGAGAGAAATCCTTGACCTGGTCATGGGCGATGATCCGCAGGTCGATCTCTTCGTTTTCCCGTTGGAATTCACTCACTTTAGGCAACAGCCAAAGTGAAGCCATCGCGGTACTGGTGGCGACCGTCACTTGCCCGGCGCCCTGCCAATGGCGAATTTCACCCGTGGCCTGGGCCACCTGCAGCAATGACGCACGGACCGTTTCATAATATTGGCTGGCTGCCGGGGTCAGGTGAATCGTGCGGGTGGTGCGTTCGAACAGAACCTTGCCCAAATAGTCTTCAAGCAGTCGAACCTGTCGACTGATTGCCCCTTGGGTGACGTTCAATTCCTGCGCAGCCAGGGTAAAACTCAAATGCCGCGCTGCCGCTTCAAACGCGACCAGGCTGTTGAGTGGCGGTAAAGGGTGGATTTTCATACAAGGCAGGTCACGTCGTTATTATGTTTTATCGCGGCAGTCTAGCCCCTGCCGTAGCGGGTGGACAGCGGCATCGATAGCTCGCTGCCGGATGCTTCAGACGCAGACCTGGATTGGGTAAATAGCCATTATTGCAGGCGCTGGCGATGCTCTTCCCTGAACTGTCGCCAGGACCTTTTTCAAATCAAACGAGATTGACCGTGACGTTGATGTTGTTGCGGGTGGCTTTGGAGTACGGGCAGTACTTGTGGCCGGTATCCACGAGTTTTTGCGCGGTTTCGCGATCCAGGCCCGGCAGGCTCACATTCAGCCGTGCCTGCAGCAGGTAGCCACCTTCATTGGTGCCCAGGTCGACTTCGGTGTCGACGGCAACGTCCTTGGGCAGTGCAACTTTCAGTTCCTTGGCGGCGACACCCATCGCGCCAATGAAACAGGCTGACCAACCGGCGGCGAACAGTTGCTCCGGGTTGGTGCCGCCGCCACCGGCGCCAGGCGACGATAGCTTGATATCGAGAATGCCGTCGGAACTGCGCGATGCGCCATCCCGGCCGCCGGTGGTGTGGGTTTTTGCGGTGTACAGGACTTTGTCGAGCTGGGTCATGATGATCTCCTGATTGAATTGAGGTTCATGCAATGTCAGGTGAATCGGCCTTCCGGCTGGGTGCCAGGCATTCAATATAGACGGCGTTGCCCGGCCCGGCGCCCGATCCGACAAAGGCCATAAAATCAAAAGATCGCAGCCTGCGGCAGCTCCTACAGGCCACGGTATTGTAGGAGCTGCCGCA